>JAFSQO010000060.1 GCA_017446645.1 Synergistaceae bacterium
CCTATATGCTCGACTATCTTGTAAGCCTGCTCCTGTAATTTTGCCTGAAGTTCAGGGCTTATAGTGAGCATTGGTGCTGCACAGAACGAGTCGCCGGTGTGAACTCCCATAGGGTCAATGTTCTCGATGAAGCACACAGTTATCATGTTGTTGTCCTTGTCGCGGACTACTTCAAGCTCAAGTTCTTCCCAGCCCAGAACAGACTCTTCGACTAGGACCTGATGAACTATGCTGGCCTGTAAACCCCTTTCACAGACGGTCTTTAACTCTTCTCGGTTGTAGACAAGTCCTCCGCCTGCGCCTCCCATAGTGTAAGCCGGTCTCAGGACAACGGGATAGCCGAGAGTCTCTGCTATGTTCAGTGCCTCGTCAACAGAGTAAGCAACTTCAGAGCGTGCCATGTCGATGTTGAGATGCTGCATTGTCTTCTTGAACTCGATTCTGTCCTCGCCTCGTTCGATTGCGTCCGCCTGGACTCCGATAACTTTGACGTTGTATTTTGCGAGAATTCCTGCCTTGTTGAGTTCTGCACAGAGATTTAACCCTGACTGCCCCCCTAAGTTGGGGAGCAATGCATCGGGCCTTTCACGTGCGATAATCTGCTCAAGACGTTCGGGATTCAGCGGTTCAATATAAGTTATGTCCGCCATTTCGGGGTCTGTCATTATCGTTGCAGGATTTGAATTCACAAGGACTATCTCGTACCCCAGAGAGCGCAAAGCCTTGCAAGCCTGAGTTCCGGAGTAGTCAAATTCACAGGCCTGACCAATTACTATTGGCCCGGAGCCTATGATTAATATCTTGTGAATGTCGTGCTCTGCTGATGTCATGTATAAATCACTTCCTGTACTGCTGATTGCTATTTATTATCTTTAGATTCGGGTTCGGTTTTTGCTTCGGGTTTTGCTTCAGGTTCATGTGTATCTTCAGATAATGACTCTAATTCTACCGGTACTTCTACCTCTACTACTTCTGTTTCTGTGACGCTTGCTTCAGGTGCTTTTGAGTCTGCGTCTGAGTCCGGGACAACTTCGGGCTTCTCTGGTTCTGGGTTATCATCAGAGACTTCTTTGATTTCGATTTCGATTTCAGGCTCTTCTGATGACACAGCAACTTCTGCTTCTGATTCTGATTTTGCTGCTTCTGATTCAAGAACAGTGTTATCATCAGAGACTTCTTCGATAACGATTTCGACTTCAGTATCTTCTGACTCTGTCTCTGACTCTGCCTTTAATTCCGGCTTTGTCTCCGGGACTTCCTGAGCTTTCACTTCTGAGTTACTGTTACTGTCACTGCTGACCTCTTCAACCTCTTGCAGCTCTTCTACAACGAATTCCGGGCTGACTTCATCGGCTTTCTTGTCTTCAGAGACTACAGGACGCTCGAATAAAGACTTGTCATTAATCACGACTTGGGCCTTGCTCATTAACTCTGCCTGATAATCGGTGAGTCTCCTTCTCTCTTCCTGATTTCTGAGGGTTGCCTTAATATCTGCGCTGACCTCGTTATAGGGTGTTAAACTTGCGTCAACATGCTCCGTCTTGAGGGCTACAGCAAAGTCATTGCTTGATACGCTGAATACGGGGCTGATCTGTCCGACATCGAGAGAGTCCAGGACACTTAGGAAACCTGAACGCAGTGCACTTGATGGCAGGAATACAGGCTCCTTCGTAATGTTGATAACGTCCTTGGAAGCAAGAACATCTGCTGACGCTATAGCAGCCCAGCTCTGACCTGACTTAATCCTAGAGCGCATATCTTCTGCTGCCTGATTAGAGTTGAAGTTAGCAAGCTGAATCATAAAGCCTTCCGGTTTTGAGTAAATAAAGTTCTTCATGGTATCATAGAATGCAACCGCGTTGTCCTCACTGACTACGATTTCACCGATTGCACTGCGTAAAAGTCTCTCGTTTGCCATTTGACGGGCGAGGCTCTTCTTGTAATCTTCTACTTTAATGCCTGAATTATTCAGAACCTGATAGAACGCTTCTCTCGTTGGGAAATAGGTATCAGCATAAGTCTTCATTGCTCTGTCTGCCTCTGAATCTGATACAGTAATTCCCTTCTCCTGGACTTCTTTGGCCATCTGGGACTCTAAAATTGCCTGGTCAAGAACTGTCTGATAGATTGCTGCTACATCAAGTGAAATTGTGCTTCTGGTGCTGTAGTTATTCAGGTAGTTTCTAAGACGCTGCTCAAGTTCCGAACGCATTAACGATCTTCCATTAATAATGGCAACTTCGTAATCTTCCATAGTGCCGTCAGCATTACGGGGTCCGGGTGAACGCCTTGTGCTTCTGCCTTCATACATTAAGAACGTAGAAAGCAGGAAAGCTACAACAATTAAAGCCATGATCCATTTCATTTGGGTACGCAGGAATTTCATCATAATTCAATAAAACCTTCTCTCAAAAATTTTTGTATAAAACACGTAATTTTAACGAAAACAAATTTTAGCATAGACTTAGTTAATTTACACACCTGCTAAAGTTTTGCCGTTTTTTGCCGCTGTCTCCAAGTGAGCAATCTCTCCGCCTGACTCTTTCATGACAGAGCATAATAATCCGCTAACCTCGTCAGCTTCACTTGGGGAACACTCACAGATTAACGAGTCATGAACCTGCAGGAATAATTCGCCCCTGTTTGCCTTCATGAAGTTAATCATTGCCCGTCTTGCTATGTCGGCGGCAGTCCCCTGAATCGGCGAGTTAATTATTGCCCTGTCGAGTGCCTGGGCATTTGCAGGAATTTCGCTGACCGGTCTGATTCTGCCTGCAATTGTACGAGTAAAGCCGCGTTCTTTTGCTTCCTGAACGATATAGTGAATAAAGTTCTTTACGCTGGGCAGTGCCTCAAAGTATTTATTCATGATCTCTTTTGCTTCAGAGCGCGATATACTCAGCCTGTCAGATAACCCGAAGGAACTCATGCCATACAATAATCCGAAATTTATCATCTTGGCGGCACGTCTTAATTCAGGAGTAACAAGCTCAGGAGCCGTCCCGAAAACCCACGATGCTGTCTGAGTGTGAATGTCCTGATTGTTGGCAAATGCCTCGATTAACTTGGCCTCGCCTGAAAGATGGGCAAGAACACGAAGCTCAATCTGTGAATAATCTGCCGAGACAAAAATATTTTCCGGATTAACGGGAATTAGTCCTGATTTAATCTCTTCTGCCCAGTGACCGAAAGCAGGAATGTTTTGCAAATTAGGGTCTCTGCTGCTGAGTCGTCCTGTTCCTGTCATTGCAGGTTCAAATGTCGTTCTGATAATGCCTTCTGAGTCTGCCGCCTTCATGAATGGAATAACGAAACTTGTTAGCATCTTTGTCATTTCGCGGTGTTCAAGGATTAGCGCAGGAATATCGCCCCCCGGTGCCTTCGCCAGCCTCTCAAGAACTGCTGCATCTGTTGAG
>JAFSQO010000006.1 GCA_017446645.1 Synergistaceae bacterium
CCAAATCGAAAACATGAATCCCCAGTTCTACAGAAGCGTCTATGAAGAGATGAATCAGGACAAAGAAGCCCGCATAGTCAGACATTTGTGCAGGCTCAGAACAAAGATTCAGAGAAACTTCAGGGACATCTTCACAGAAATGAACTCGGACCTGAAGAACATTGACGCAATTCCTGATTTAGTGCCTCAAGATTCGCTAAAGAGTCTCGAACAGGACGGAATCCCCTTCGTAAGGGCAAAGCGCAAACTCGAAGACTACATAGTTGACGTTCATAACTATCTGCTGCCTCATGTTCCTAACTGCCAGAAATTTTTACCAGACTGGATAAAGTGGGGCTACATCAAAAATTTATTCTTTATCCCAAGGGGCAACACTGTCGAAGGCAACAAAGAAGCAGCCAGAGCCTACAACGAATGCAGGGACTTATTCCCCTATCAGGCTTATATCAACTGGTATCCTTCTGAGGGCGACGGAAATATCTTAAGGGACGATGCAAAATTCTTGCCCATCTTATACGAACGCAACCGCGACAGATTCTATGACATGAGCAAAGTAACCGAAGCAGGAGATGCAGCACTTGAGGACCCCAACGAGTTCTTCACAAGGGCAGGACGTGTAATCATCGCCGTTGACTGTGAAAACGCCGATCCCTGTAAAGTCATAGGGATAATCAAAGAACTTGACGCAAGGGGCATGACTGACAAAATCGCAAAAATCCTGCTGGTTGATGATGAGCACACTTCCTCACAATGGAGGGCACTGAGACGCAACGAAAATCTGCCGCTTGAGTATTACCTGACTGACAGAGTCAAAGATGAGAAGTCAGCCGTTGACGTAGCTATGACCATAAAGTTCTATCGTGAGATTGCAGAAAACAGGGCAGCCGGTACTCCGATAGATTCTGCTGTAATAATTTCGAGTGACTGCGATTTTTGGCCGCTGATTGAGTTAACTCCCGAAATTAAATTTCTGGTGATGCTTGAATACGACAACTGCGGGCAGGCTTACTATCAGAGACTGCAGCGTAACGACATACCATTTTTCTATATAGACGAGTTTTTCATGTCCGGAAACGTTGAGCTAAAGACGGAAGTTGTTTTACAGGAAGTTATTCAGGAAATAGAGGAAAATTATCTGAGCAAACTGAATTTATTCTCAGTAGTTAATCGCGCCCTAGTGAAACTTGACCTGAAGATGAACGAGAGTGAGATAAACCAGTTCTTCGAGAAATATATTTCAATCATGAATATAAGTTTTGCCAAGAACGGCGGAGCATTCCTCCAGAACAAGCCAATATTGAAATAAATAACAATAAAATCCCCCTGATTCGCAATCCGCAAAGAGTCAGGGGGGAAATTTTTTAGAAGCCCGAAGACTTCAGCCAGCTGTCAACGCTATTTTCTGCCTGCCCTCTATTATTCTGAGCAGTTGCGCCTCTTACTGCCAAGCCTTTTAACACTTCAGAGCCTTTTGCAGCATTCCCGATATTTCTCTCAGTCCTGCCGAGTCCGCTGCCTTCGTGAGTGCAGAATGGATAAATTTTCTTGCCGTTCCAGTCATGAGCCTCGATAAAAGTATAGAAGCACATTGGCAAGTCTCCCCACCATATCGGATAGCCCATAAAGATAGTATCATATTCGCTGATGTCTTTGTCCTCAAGAATTGCAGGGCGGACGTTCTGGTTCAATTCTTTCTTGGCTACGTCAATGCAGGTGTCGTAGTCAGCCGGGTATTTCTTTGCAGGTTTAATCTCGAATAAATCCGAGCCTGTTTTCTCTGCTATCATCTCTGCAAGAATCATGGTGTTGCCTTTTGTGATGTAGCCTACCTGATAATTTTCGTCAGCACGTGAGAACACCAGAACGAGTGATTTTGCCTGAGCTGCCGCTGCAAAACTTGCGATTAATAATACTGCCAATAAACACAAAATGAATTTCTTCATGAGTTTTTGCCTCCTTACAAGAATAGCTGCATTATAACGCGTTAAACTCAACTTGAAGTCAAGAATTTTCGTGCAAGTCTAACATTCCCGAAAAAATTTACATGAAGATAGCTCGCCAAAATATTTTTACCCGCATAGCCTCCTGTGTGTTTCTCGCCCGTTCTTGGCCTGGTGAACTCGAATGCTTCTGACTCGTGGGTCTCATGGGTCATCCTTGAGTAATGGAACTCATGACCGCGAATTATATCACCTGCACTGCACATAATGTTATCGCTCAAAGCCCTTGCTTCAAGATAGCCTATTACAGGCCGTGATGTCATTAAGGATTCTGAAGCGATTAAGCCTGCCATTGTGAATTTTTTCCCGTCAAGGTCTCTGAGACTCCTGCAGAGATACATGAAGCCCCCGCACTCAGCCAGAATCTGTTTGTTGCAGGTTCTCAGGCTCTCAAGCATTGATTGATTCTCAGCAAGCTCACCAGCAAAGACTTCAGGGAATCCCCCGCCGAAAATATACTTGTCTGAACACGGCAATGTCTTATCAAGAAGCGGCGAAAAGTATATCAATTCTGCTCCAAGTGATTCAAGCATAGCTAAACTCTCAGGATAATAGAACGAGAAGGCTTTGTCTCTTGCAACTGCTACCCTGACACTTTTAGCCGGACAA
>JAFSQO010000061.1 GCA_017446645.1 Synergistaceae bacterium
CGCTGAATGAGTATGTGCGAATCACCCAGTGCTGCAATCGAAGCCTCATGGGTCACCAGAATAACCTGACACTTACGCGATAAATTCTTGAGCTGTAATCCCGTCAACACAGCAGCCCGGCCTCCGAGACCTGCCGCAGCTTCGTCAAATATTATAGTCGGAGGCAGTAATTCATCGGGCAAAGATAACTGCAACGCAAGCAATAACCTGCTGAGTTCTCCTCCTGAGGCAATCTTCTCGATTCTGCCTGAACGCGAACTATCCTGCAAGATAAATTCTATTTCGTCAGCTCCGTTATGGCGTAATTTTTGCAATTCAGTCAAGTTGATTATAAATTGTATTCCGGGCATCGCTAGTTCTCCTAGAATGTTATTGACCCTTTGCGCTAATGAACATGCTGCCTGTTGCCTTGACTCCCGAATCTTCATTGCAAGTGCCTGGGCCTGCTTCCTGTCATCGAGTGAACGCCCTGATAAGTTCTCAAGTTCAGCGTAACTTTTTTCGAGCCATTCGAGGGCATTAGAAATTTCATCGCAGTAACTCAGCAAATCATTTTCGTCCGGAATGTTGCAGAGCCTCTTTAATTTTCGTAAAGCTCCGAGTCTGTTTTCTGTATGATTACGTAATGCAAGGTCGTTCTCTTCGTCATCGATAAAAATATTTCCAATGACATTATCCAGATTTTCGAGTGAGTCCCTTACATGTGAAATATCTTCGTCACTCATGAAGGCGTATAGATTCTCAAAGCATGTCTTGACGTTCTCGATTAGGCCGTGTTCTGAGAGTCCTCCGGTTAATGTATCGAGTGCAGTTTTTGCCCGTTCACGTTCTGAAATTCTGTGAGTTATATCTGACAGCAAATTCTCAAGGCGTTTTTCGAGTCCTGCTTCAGGTTGGGCGGTCTTGACGAGATCAAAAATTTCCCTTGCGTTTGAGTATTGCTTCTCGATTTCGGCCCTGCGCTTCTTCATTGCCCGTAATTCTCCTGAGCTGGTTTTGGCGCGTTCAAAGGCTTCATGGAATTCTTCAAAAATTTTCTCGTGTTCAAGCAAGCAGGAGTCAAGCATAGCAAGCTGCCTTTCGTTGTCGAGTAATTCAATCTGGGCAAATTGATTTTGAATCCTGATTAACTCATTCACGATTTTAGAGCACTCATTCAAGCCTATATTTACGTTGCCTAGTTTTGCCTTACCCCTGCCAGTGTCAAGAATCTCACGGGTTATTACGCTGCCTGTAAACTGTGCCGTAACAGATCCGCGTTCTTCACCTGCACGGATAAATTTTGCTCCGCCCCTGCTGCCTGTGAGTAACTCAAGTGCCCTAACCACGCTGGATTTACCTGCACCGCTCTCTCCTGTAATTACGTTGAGTCCAGGAGTAAAAGCAAGTTCAGCCTCACGAAGACCGCCTATGTTGTGAATCAATAATTTCTCAAGCACTATCTGAAGGCAACTCCCCAGCCTAATTTTTCGCGGACTATGTCGAGAAAGTTCTTGTCAGGAAGGTTTACTGTCCTGATTCGCTTTGTCCTTGAGAGCTTGATTTCGATTTTATCACCCGGCAGGACTTCATAAGCCAACTGTCCGTCCTGAGTGAGAATCAAATCCCTTGAGACCCCGCTGGGTATTAAAGTTATCCGGTCATTGTCAGATGCAATTAACGGCCTAGAGTACAAAGTGTGAGCGCACATCGGTACGAGCAGCATTGCATTAATATGAGGCGGAATGATGGGGCCTCCAGCTGATAGGGCATAAGCAGTTGAACCCGTCGGCGAAGAGATTATTGCTCCGTCAGCAGGCAGGACACAGAAAAATTTGTCGTTGAATCTTATCTCAACATGAAGAAGTCTTGCTATTGCATTCGAGCTTAACACTACGTCATTCAGGGCGTAAATCTTGTGTGAAGCCGATTCATCATGATAAAGCGAGCAGCTCAGAACCCTGCGTTCGAGTACGTCAAAGTTGTCGTGCAGAATATTCTCTAAATCCTGTTCGACACTGTCAGGTCTGCTGGAGGCAAGAAAACCTAGATGACCCAGATTTATCCCGTGCAAAATAATGTCAGTGCCCATTACGAATCTTGCAGCACGCAAAAAAGTCCCGTCGCCCCCTACAATGATTGCAAGCTTCACTGTCTTGAGCCACTGGTCGTCATCAAGTCCTGCCGTTGTCAGTGCGCTGGCTTCCTGATGAGGCAGCATGAAGGGGCAGTTATTCCTCTGTCCCCAGTCCAGCAAACGCTTTGCCATGTTCACAGCTTCGGGCTTGCGGAGATTAACTATCATTCCGAGTTCTTGTTCTTTCATAATAGCAAAAGATTATAGCAAAAATTCTTTATATAACATGCTTGATTGAATCCCCGTGTTGTTCTGATACTTGCCGTTAGTGTAGTTCTCGTAAGGCTCTGATATAGTGTGATAATAAATCTGGGCTATCTGGACCCCTGAGTAAATTCTTACGGGTTGAACGCAAAATAGTTCGAGCGTCCAGAATCCGGCAAAGCCTACATCACCGAACCCGGCTGTAACATGAA
>JAFSQO010000062.1 GCA_017446645.1 Synergistaceae bacterium
CCTGACCTGATAGATTATGCCTACAACGCAGGAAAGAGAGTCGTTGAGCTTGCAAAACAGGGAGTTAAGCCTTCTGACATCGTAACAATGGACAGCTTGGAGAACGCTATCATGGTTCATGCAGCTATCTCAGGCAGCACGAATTGTTTATTGCACCTTCCTGCTATTGCTCACGAGTACGGACTCACAATTACCGGCGACACTTTCGACAGACTTCACAGGGGAGCGCACTATCTCCTTGATTTACGTCCTGCAGGAAAATGGCCCGCTGAATTCTTCTATTATGCTGGAGGAGTCCCTGCAATCATGGAGGAGATTAAGGCAGTCCTTCACCTTGACGCTAAGACTATCACGGGTAAGACTCTCGGTGAAAATCTTGAGGAGTTAAAGGCTTCAGGATTCTACGAACGCTGCCAGAAGTGGCTCGACGAAGCAAATAAGAAATATGGCATAAACATCACGAAAGAAGACATCATAAGACCCTACGATAAAGCAATTGGCACAGAAGGAAGCATTGCAGTCTTGAAAGGTAATTTAGCACCAGAAGGCGCAGTCATCAAGCATACAGCATGTCCTCCTGAAATGTACAAGGCAGTTCTCAACGCAAGACCTTTCGACAGTGAAGAAGAGTGCCTCGATGCAGTTTTACATCACAGAGTCAACAAGGGCGATGCTGTTTTTATCCGTTACGAAGGCCCTAAAGGTTCAGGAATGCCCGAAATGTTCTACACTTCCGAAGCAATTAGCTCAGATAAGGAATTAGGGCGAGCGATTGCCTTAATCACAGACGGCAGATTCTCAGGAGCGTCAACAGGTCCCGTTATTGGTCATTGCAGTCCTGAAGCTCAGGCAGGAGGACCGATTGCTCTTGTCGAAGAGGGGGACTTGATTGAACTCGATGTCTTTGCCCGAAAGCTCAACATTATCGGAGTCAAGGGCGAAAGAAAATCCCCTGAAGAAATCGAGAAAATCCTGGCCGAACGCAAGAAAGCTCTCAAGCCTCACCCAAAGAAATACAAACGGGGAGTATTAAGGCTGTTCAGTGACCTGGCAGCTTCACCAATGAAGGGCGCGTATCTTGAGTACGAATAAGTAAAAATTCTTCTCCTGTTCATTCATGGGCAGGAGGATTTTTTGCTGTGAATAAGTGCGAAAGTTATTAATTATTTGGTGAGTTAGTTTATAGCGTGAAATTGTATTGGTGATTAACTGTTCTGCGTGAATGTCGATTTTTTTTCGTGAACGTCATCAAAACCATCTGTCAAAAGTTTTCTTAATGTGATAATTTTTTATTCTTATATCATATTAAGGAGCAAATCATAATCATGAAAATGAATAAACTTGTTATGCTGATAACTATTTTTATGTTAATAATAAATTCACATGCAGCATTCGGGAAAAATTATTACATCAAGAAGGCTGATGACGGCGAAAACGAAAACATAACTTACTCTGAAGAAAGCTGGAACGTCACAAGCACTTCAGGCACACTTACAAACCTGATAAATAATGCAGATAACGGCGACACGTTTTATATTGCTCAGGGAACTTATAAACTAGCAAAGACAATAAATCTGAAATCAGGAGTCAAACTTTACGGGGGCTATAAAGGCGATAGTGTAAATGAACGGGATTTCAGTCAGTATAATACGACACTTGACGGCGGAGGAACTTTTACGGTCATTAAGTATGATAATGCTTCTGACTCTGTGCTTGACGGCTTCACAATCATTAACGGCAAAAGCTCACACTCAGGAGGAGGAATGTATATCAGCAATGCAGGTGTTACTATAGCAAATTGCGTGTTCAGTAAGAATAATGCTTCTCAAAGAGGCGGAGGACTCTACATTTCAGGAACTAACACGGTGAAGATACAAAATTGCGTCTTCAGTGAAAATTCTGCCAGTTATGAGGGCGGAGGCATCTGCAGTTACGGGGATAAATCCGGGACTCTTAATGTGATAATCGAAAAATGTACGTTTGACAAAAATTTTATTGACTCAGCGCAGTATAATGTAAAAGCTTACAAGGGCGGTGCGGCGTTGTGCAATGCTTCTTACAGCGCAGGGGCAGTTGTCTCTACGGATGTAACTAACTGTACGTTTTCGGGGAATTATCTCAAGGTGAACGCGATGACTAATACTAATTCACAGCATTTCGGAGTTGCCGTATGTAATTATTCAGCTGTTCCAAACGGAAAGACTGAATTAAATATTAAGTATTGCACCATTATTGACTCAGAAACTCCACCTAATGCAGGAATGGGAGCAGTGATTCTAAACGGAGGATTTAACCAGCTCGCGAATAAAAATTTATGTACATTCTCAATTTCTGACTCTCTGTTATGGCGCAATA
>JAFSQO010000063.1 GCA_017446645.1 Synergistaceae bacterium
AATATCGGAGCAAGATATTTTATTCGGGAAATACTAAAATCCTTACCGGTAACGTTAAGGTTGGACATGGAGGCAAAAGTACCTTCATGTATCAAGAGAACCACCTGCACCTTATCCACGCTAATTAGTCTCAATGCGGAGCTTGCGGCTTAGGCAGTAAAGTTCTGAGTTCCGACCGTATAGTGGAGAGGCAGTCCGGACGATTAAGAAGTTTGGAAGCACATGAATTTATTCGTGTGAGGGTTCACCCTGACGAAATCGACTTGCAGATGCTCAAAGAGATAGAAGAAGATCCCGAGTGCAGGGAGTTCGTATCGTCAGAAGAAGTAATGAAGAGTGCGGGTTATCGTTAAAGTGCAGGCCCGCTTTTTTTTGTGTGCTATAATTAATGCAATAAAAAAAACTTCCCCCGGCGAAGTTAGGGGAATTGATTGTTTACAATGAGCCGCCGTACTGGGTGAGTACCAGATATGACGTTAATGCTCAAGGTTTACGGAATTACATTTTGATTGCGCGGATTAGTTCCGCAATGGCTGCTGCTAGTGTTGACAATGCTAACAGCAGTTTTATTATGCGGTTAAACCGGTCATCACGCTTTCTCATGTAACATCACCTCCCTTCCTGAAAGATGACAGGTCAGAAGTGATACCTCACGACCTCAGCCCGCGAAATAACGGACTGCCTCGCCAAGATAATTTTACCACAGACCGACAACGATGATTGTGTGCTAATCACGAAAATAGAATACTCATAGAATGTAGGATTTGTAGCAAAATATGTAAAATTACGTATTGAAATTTTTTCGCTTCATCATAAAATTCTTACTCGTTCATACATTAGTCAATAAAAGATAGTGTATAGTGAGTAGTGAATATTTAGTCACTAAATTAATGAAACACGATAAAAGAATAGAATGTAAAGGAAGCGAATAAAATATGGCAGATCTCAATAAATTAACGCGTAAAAGTCAGGAGGCTTTGACTCAGGCTCAGGCATTGGCGGCAGAATACAACAATCAGCAAATCGAGGTCGAACACTTGTTGCTGGCACTGCTCAATGACTCAGAAGGTTTGATTACTCAGCTTCTAAAGCGCATGAACGTCAATGTGAGTCAGTTCGCAAAGTCAGTGAATGATGAAGTTGCAAAGTTACCCAGAGTTACAGGAGCAGCTACTGAACAGGGAAAAATCTATATCACTAACAGACTTGAAAGGGTTTTGAATCACTCAGCCGAACGCGCGAAAGCTCTCAAAGATGAATACGTCTCAGTCGAGCACTTGTTCCTGGCCATGCTCGAAGAAGGGAATAAAACTCCGGCAGGCAGGATATTTGCCCAGTATGGTATAACTGAAGAGGGATTTTTGCAGACCCTTAACGAAGTCAGAGGCTCACAGAGAGTTCAGAGTGCTGACCCTGAAGCTACTTATGAGGCATTGGAGAAGTACGGGCGCGATTTGGTTCAGGCAGCGAAGACCGGCAAACTTGACCCAGTTATAGGACGTGATGACGAGATTCGCAGGGTCATAAGGATTCTCTCACGCAAGACAAAGAACAATCCCGTCTTAATCGGTGATCCCGGTGTCGGCAAGACTGCTATAGTCGAAGGGCTTGCTCAAAGAATCGTAAGGGGCGACGTTCCCGAAGGACTCAAGGACAGGACGGTTTTTGCACTCGATATGGGGTCGCTGATCGCCGGAGCAAAGTACCGGGGTGAATTTGAAGAGAGGCTCAAGGCAGTACTCAACGAGATAAAGAACTCTGACGGGCGAATAATTCTCTTTATCGATGAACTTCACACGATCGTAGGCGCAGGAGCTGCTGAAGGTGCTGTCGATGCTGGCAACATGTTAAAGCCAATGCTCGCACGCGGTGAACTTCACTGTATCGGAGCTACTACTGTTGACGAGTACAGGAAATATATCGAGAAGGACGCTGCCCTTGCCCGAAGATTCCAGCCTGTTGACGTTGAACAGCCAAGTGTCGAAGATACTATATCGATACTACGGGGGATCCGCGAGAAGCTGCAGGTTCATCACGGTGTTGTAATTCGCGATAATGCTTTAGTCTCTGCTGCTGTGCTCTCTAACAGGTATATCACTAACAGATTTTTACCGGATAAGGCAATTGATTTGGTTGATGAAGCCTGTGCAATG
>JAFSQO010000064.1 GCA_017446645.1 Synergistaceae bacterium
CTACCATGGACTGGATGGAGCAGGAACGTGAAAGAGGCATTACTATCACAAGTGCTGCTACAACATGTGCATGGAAGGGTTTTACTATTAACCTGATTGATACGCCAGGCCACGTGGATTTTACCGTTGAAGTCGAACGGTCAATGCGTGTCCTTGACGGAGCTGTAGCAGTGTTCTGTGCAGTCGGAGGAGTTGAACCTCAGTCCGAAACAGTATGGAGACAGGCAGATAAATATCACGTTCCGAGAATTGCATTCGTCAATAAAATGGACAGGATCGGAGCAGATTTTAATGCAGTCGTTAAAGCCATGCATGAAAGACTAGGTGCAAACGCAATCCCCCTGCAATTACCGATTGGAGCAGAAGACGATTTCGCCGGAGTAGTAGATTTAATCGAACAGAAAGCATATTATTTTTCAGGAGTATTAGGCCAGGCACCAGCAGAAGGAGTAATCCCCCCTGAACTTGCAATGACAGCAAAACAGGGACGCGATGACATAATTGAAGCATTATCTGACTTCAGCGATGACATCATGACTCTTTATCTTGAGGGTAAGCCTGTAAGTTCTGAATTAATCCGCAAAACATTGCGCGAGGCAGTAATTAACCTGAAGGCCGTTCCAGTTTTGTGCGGTTCAGCTTTCAAGAATAAGTGCGTTGAGCCTTTACTTGATGCAGTTGTCCAATATCTGCCAAGCCCTGTGGATTTGCCGCCGATTAAAGGATTATCGCCTAATGACCCTGACAAGATTTTAGAGAGACATAGCAGCAATGACGAGCCTTTTACTGCATTAGCCTTCAAGGTTGCTGTAGATCCGTTCTTAGGCAAGTTGTTTTTCCTGAGGGTCTATTCAGGTAAACTTGAGAAGGGCAGCGCAGTCTATAACCCTACGTCAGGCCAGAAAGAACGAATCGGGCGAATCATGAGAATGCACTCTAACAAGCGCGAAGATATTGACTTCATGGAAGCAGGAATGATCGTTGCAGTTCCTTCACTCAAGGCAACAAAGACAGGCGATACACTCTGCGATGAGTCTAACCCGATAGTGCTTGAGAGTTTGGAATTCCCTGAACCGGTTATTTCTTTGGCAGTCGAACCGGCAACCCAGCAGGACAAAGTGAAGTTGTCGAAAGGGTTAAACGCTCTTGCAGATGAGGATCCTACTTTCAGGGTTCACAATGACGAAGAGAGCGGCCAAACGGTTATATCAGGAATGGGAGAACTTCACCTTGAGATAATCGTAGATAGGTTAAAGCGAGAGTTCGGCGTTGACGTAAAAGTCGGCAATCCCCAGGTCTCATATCGTGAGGCAATCAGGAAACCGGCACATGCTGAAGGCAAATATATTCGTCAAAGCGGCGGACGCGGCCAGTACGGACATGTTGTATTTGACATTGAGCCTCTTGAAGACGGCAAATACGAGTTTGAAGATAAGATCGTCGGCGGAGTTGTTCCGAAAGAGTATATTGCAGCTGTCGAGAAAGGTCTCGAAGAAGCAGTGCAGTCCGGAGTACTCGGCGGTTATCCTGTTATCGGCGTGAAGATTACGCTCGTTGACGGAAGCTATCATGAGGTTGACAGTTCGGAAATGGCGTTTAAAATTGCTGCATCAATGGGTTTTAAAGAGGCCATGAAAAAAGCTGACCCCGTTTTAATGGAACCTGTTATGTCAGTCGAAGTCGTTACTCCTGAAGAATACGTAGGAGACGTAATTGGTGATCTTTCATCAAGAAGAGGCCGTATTGACGGAATGGACATGAGGGCCAACGCAAGAATTATCAAGGCTTTTGTCCCGTTAGTCGGCATGTTCGGATACGCTACGGATTTACGCAGCAAGACATCAGGACGGGCAAATTACTCGATGCAGTTTGATCACTATGAGCAGACACCTGCAGAAGTAAGTGAAAAGATTTTGCAGGGAAGAATTTAATTAATTAATCAATAAAGGAGAAATTTTTTTACAATGGCAAAGGAAAAATTTGAGCGCACTAAGCCTCACTTAAATATCGGAACAATCGGACATATCGACCACGGCAAGACTACACTTACAGCAGCAATCACGAAATGTCTTGCTACAGAGAGTTTTGCAGAGTACACAGCATATGACATGATCGACAAGGCTCCCGAAGAGAGAGAGCGCGGAATTACGATTAACATCGCCCACGTTGAGTATCAGAC
>JAFSQO010000065.1 GCA_017446645.1 Synergistaceae bacterium
CGTGCAAAATGCTTTAATCGCAGGCTCCCTGATTTCCATAACGGCGGCAATGTTAGGCGTAATCCTAGTATTAAAGCATTATTCGCTAATCGGTCATGGATTGAGTGAAATAGGCTTTGCGTCTCTCTCTCTGGCAGCTGCCCTCGAAATTCCGGCCATGATGATTGCTATACCGGCTGTAATTCTGGCTTCGTTCGCCATTATGCTTATCTCTCAGAGATACAGGACTGCAGGTGATATTGCAATTGCCCTTGCTTCGAGTTTCGCGTTGTCATTAGGTGTGATAATCTCGTCATTATCCGGCAAAAGTTCCAGCATGTCAGGCTATTTATTTGGGAGCGTCCTCGCTGTCAGCCAGGCTGATCTGATTTTGTCGCTGGTCATCTCTGCCCTTGTGATTACTGCGTTCGTGGCTTTCTATAACCGCTTGTTCTTAATCACTTATAACGAAGACTATGCTAAGACACTGGGAATTAATATCACGTTATACCAGTTTTTAATCTCGTTAATGACTGCGTTAATAATCGTCACGGGTATGCGCATAATGGGCACTCTCTTGATTTCCGGAGTGATAATACTTCCTGCTGTATGCGCAAAAAGTCTCGCTAAATCCTTCAGGTCTCTGGTCATAATTGCTGCGTTCATCTCGTTTCTTGCGTTCATATCCGGGTTAATGCTCTCGTTCGTGATTAATTTGCCTGCCGGTGCTAGTGTAATTCTTGCTAACACTTTAATCTTAATTCTTGTGAAAATATTATCATGACAGGTAAAGGACATAGAATTACGACATTTTGCTTTGTTTTGGGAGCAACAGGTTCACCGCTTGCTGCGTTCATGAGCTTTCTGGGGTCAACTTTCCCGGACAGTTCAGAGTACACTTTCTTCGGCAAAAGGCGCAACCGTTATCACAGACGTTACACCCACTGGTTTGTCCCGTGGCTGGCTTTAGCGTGCGTGTGCTTATCGCGTTCGGGCTGGATAGTTCCAAGATTGTCAGCTCTAATTGACGGAAGCAGCGCACACCATGATGTCTGGGCATGTGCCGGGTTCTGGTTCATGGGGTGCGTACTCCACATTCTCGAAGATGCATTTTGCGGGACTGTGCCGTTATTATTGCCTAACAAGCGCAGTGCAGGGCTTCACGTCTTTCACATGTCGAAACAAATCGGCCAAATGAGTACGGGTGAAATCAATTTCGTGCTGCTGACGGTGATTGTCTCGTTAATCGCCTTTTGCATGAGATTTTTCACTGTCAACAGCTTTGTAGAGTTCCTGCATACTCTGTGGCGCAGTGTTTAACTGTCACTTTGCTCTCTTGTTTCCCTGAAATACTTTTCCCAGTTCTCTACACCCTCCTTTCTGCACTTCTCATCTTTTTCTCTATCTTTCCTAGCTCTTATCTTTTCTTCAAGGCTAAGTTCATCGCTAAGTTCATCATACCCCCCTTTGGCGGTGGCGGTGGCAGTTGCAGGTAAACAATACACATAATCATGACCCTGCTTCTGCTCAAGCCTGATTATTTCCTGATTAGCGAGCATATCCTTTATAACACGCATAATTGTACGCGGTGCAGCCTTGATATTTCGGGTCTCCTGAATGAAAGTTTTTACCTCACTTGATAATGCCTTGCTTTTCTCATTAAGAAGTTCCATAAGAGCATCATGTACTGCTTCACTCAATGTCTCTTTCTCTTTCTCATCAGGAGTAATCTCAACTCCTTCATCGTCCCGGACGTTAAATACAGTGCAGCTCTGTTCCGTGATTTCCGTGCTGATTTCCCCTGTGTCCTCTTCCCGCGTTTCGATAGTGAAGATAAAGGGGTCTCTTACAAGTGAAGCATTTCTTATCTGCCTTACTAATAAATTCGTCAGGTAGCCTTTTTGTTTTTTACCGCCAAGTGCCACTGCCATAAGGGGTCCAGTCTTTATTGCCTCCATAAGATACACTGTCTGACAAAGTCTTATCATCGCTGAATTTCCGGCAACGTCATCGATAGTGCGGAGCTTCTCCTTGCCCTGTTTCCTGAGATGATGAGAGAAGACAACTGCAATGTTATTGCTCTTCGCAAATGTCGATGCCCAGTTGAACAACGTGCTCATGTCCTTCGTTGAATTCTCGTCTCCTGTGTTGAAGCTGACAAGGCTGTCGAAAAATACTGCCTTTGCTTTCGTCTCTGTCACTGCGGTCTGGACAAGAGCCTTAAATCTCGCGCCGTCTTCATCTCCTGCAAGTGTAGGGATATGACCATTTGAGGCCAATGCTTCGACCGTGATGTATTTCGTCCTGTCAGGGTCATAGTCAAGATTTCGGGTTAATCTGTCACGAAGCTGGAGTGCCTTCTCTGACAGTTCGCCGGAAAAACAGATTGACGCGTAATCATCTTTGCACTCGTTGCCGAATACGTCAAGGCCAATACTTGCATTCTGCATACAGTGCCTGATTAACCAGGATTTGCCGACACCTGCCTGCGCGGTTATCATTGAGACCTCACCGAGCGGAAATAGCCCGCAAAAGCTCTCGATTGGGACAAAGGGTGTATCTTTGTCGGGTTTGTGCAATAAGTCTAAGATGTTGCTTTTTTTATTTTCTGGCATATTAACATGCCTCCTTTCTGGATTTACGCAATTTTCCATTGCATAACGAACTTAAACATGGTAATATACTCACCATGTAGCGACTAAAAAAATAGCATCGTACAGGGCAACCAACGAGGACACCCTGCACAGCTCACAAAAATAACAGTTACATTATAATATAAACCCCGCTTCTTTTAAAGGGGAGAAACGGGGGAGAAAGTTATTTTTTAGGGTTTTACAACGTCATTACACGCATTTTTCATACTTTTTACGTACTCTCCTACATTTCCAGAATTCGCAATAACCTTGATTATAGCCGAACCTACGATTATTCCGTCAGAAATAGCCGCAATTTCACGGGCTTGTTCAGGGGTCGAAATCCCAAAACCCACTGCACAGGGTAAATCGCTGTTATCGCGTATAGACTGGATTATCGCCTTCAAGTCAGTGTTAATCTTGCTTCTCACACCTGTAACTCCCAGTGACGACACTACGTGAACCTCTCACGAATAAAGTCGCGAGCTTCGAAAGGATAAAAATCCTCGTCCAAGAAGTTTGGTTTGCACCCTTATTCTTGCAGGCGTGTCCACTTCGCCCCTA
>JAFSQO010000066.1 GCA_017446645.1 Synergistaceae bacterium
GAAGATGACCTGAAACACCTGAAAGAGAAATGCAAGCTCGGAGTTAAGGGGCTTATATCGCAGTTATTCTTTGACAACGATATTTTCTCAGCCTGGAAAGAACGAGTCCGGGACATGGGAATAACCCAGCCGATTATTGCAGGAATTATGCCAATAACCAGTGCCGCCCAGATAAGCAAAGTAGTCGAGATGTGCGGTGCTTCCGTTCCTGAAAGGGTCAGGCGATTCGTCGCTTCATACGGACATCACGCCGGAGCAGTCAAAGAGGCCGGAATAGCCTACGCTACTGAACAGATAGTGGATTTGCTGGCAAGAGACGTTGAGGGAATTCACCTTTACACCATGAATCAGGCTGACACAGTAAGACGGATCGATGCCGGAATTCGTTCGGTGTTGTACACAAAGCGTTATGAAATTTCTCATAACTGATGAATTAATCACTGATGCCCTGCGTTATATGCGCGTGCCCTCAAGTGTCCATGACGAGGAGTTAATCAGAACCGTAACCCATGCTTTCGAGAGGCTTGAAACGTTTGTCCAGCCAAGATATGTTTGGGGACGATTCCCGATTATTCGCCTTGACGGAGGCATAGAACTTGCAGGTGCATATATTTACAGTGAAGACATCGAGCGTCTGACTTCAAGGTCCAGTGAGTGCATTTTGCTTGCTGCTACACTTGGCCTTGAGGTCGACAGGCAGATAACTATCTCACAGCAAAAAAACATGCTTGACGGTCTTGCTCTTGATGCCTGTGCTTCAGTCAGGATTGACGCGTTTATTGACCAGTTCGTAAAATCAGAAATTTACCCAGAACTTCATGAGGGCGAGTTCATGACTTCGAGATTCAGCCCTGGTTATGGGGACTTAGGCATGAACGTAATCGAGGACATTATCACTATACTGAATGCAACCAAACGAATCGGCTTGTCTGTAACCCGTTCGCTCATGATGACCCCAGTTAAATCAGTTACAGCTGTGGCGGGACTGGCTTATAAATCCCGTGTGAATTGCCATGAATGAAGACATGAATCAAAATTTAGTGCTGCTTCTTGCCGTAGTACTTGCCGGTGTTTGCGTCATTATATGCATAATAACATGGTACCCCGTTCATTTGCTTGAGGGTATACGCGAAGAATATGATAATATAGAAAACGAACGCATAAATTTAAACACAACGGTCGAGAATTTCTCAATAGTGAAAGAAAACCTCGAAAAGCTCGAAGCAATAAGCCCTAAAGATATAAGACCTGCTTCTGATATAGTCGAGTTCTATGCTTACGTCAGACAGGCAGCCGAAAATAACGGAATTAATATAGTTTCTACAAGACAGAGCAGTAACTCAATCTCTATGAATTTACGGGGAGGATATTACAGTCTGATGCACCTTATAGCGGACTGGCGGAAAATGCCTGCATCCGGGAAAATCACCAGCATAAAGATTCAAAGAGACAAAGATGTCCCGGCTCTGTTCGTTACAGCTGATGTAACACTGGCAGCTCTACTTGATGAAGACGATAAAGATAAAAATAACAGGTGAATAATTAATTAATCATGAAAAACTTAGGTGAAGCGTTTAAGTTCTTACTGGAAAATCTTTCAGGAGTTCAAATCGACGAGAGGTCAAAGCTTCTCAAGATTATATTCTTCTCTGTCCTGATAATCGGCAGCGGGTGGGCAGTCATGAATTACGTTAATTCCGAGAAACTTTCGGATCTTTCTACAGAAGTATTTGACGCTCCCAGACATTCAAGAAATGACCCGAACATAAATAAAATAATTGAGCGCGTCAATTCACTAAATAAAATGCGTTCTGAAGGGAATATTCTTGCAGGCTCAATGACGGCAATGAACAGAAGACTCTTCAACACTGATACAGGTTATGACATAAACGGGACTACCGGAGAATTTAACCTTGCTGAAAACGGAGCTGCTGCAATACCTGATATAGCAGTGTCCCAGCAGATAACGCCCCCTGATATTCAGGTAAAGGCCGTAATGACATCAGGCAAGAACAGAATTGCCGTGATAAATACTGCAGGCTCAACAGGTCTGATAGTGCGAAGGGGAACTAAGCTGCCCGGTGATTCAGGCCAGATAACAGCCATAACAAGGGACAGCATAACTCTGCGATTTGCGAATCAGAATTTCATATACTCAATCGGTGCACAGGGAGCTAAAGAAGCTGCTCATGCAAATAATAATGACCCGTCCCGTAAATCCTTAGCTGAAAATATGCGAGCACGCTATGATATACAGGATCTGTACAAGACCGAAAAATAAATTACTCCCACTCAATAGTTGCAGGCGGCTTTGACGTAATGTCGAGCACTATTCGGTTTATGCAGGGAACTTCGTTGCAGATTCTCTTTGCTATCTTGTCAAGGACATCGTAATCGATTCGGGTGAACTCTGCCGTCATTGCGTCCTGAGAGTTTATTGCCCGTAATGCTATGACCTCGTTATACGTTCTGCTGTCGCCCATTACTCCGACACTCTTAACGGGTAACAGCACACAAAATGCCTGCCAGATGTCCTGATAGAGATTTGCCTTCTGTAGTTCTGACCTGAAAATTGCGTCGGCTGCTCTGAGTGTATCGAGTCTTGCTTTCGTGATTTCGCCGAGACATCTCACTGCAAGCCCAGGTCCGGGGAAAGGCTGACGGTTAATTATTGACTCCGGCATGTCGATAATCTTCCCTAATTTACGCACTTCGTCTTTGAATAAATCCCGGAGAGGTTCCAGCAATTTCAGATTCATTTTTTCAGGTAAACCGCCAACGTTATGATGAGATTTTATTAACGCTGCTCCCTTCTTGCTTCCGCTCTCGATGACATCAGGGTAAATAGTGCCCTGTAACAGGAATTCAGTGCCCTGAATCTTTTTCGCTTCTTCTTCAAATACGTCAATGAATAAATGACCGATTATGTGACGCTTTTTCTCTGGGTCAGTTACACCCTTCAAGGCTTCCAGAAATCTTTCGCTGGCATCGACGTAAATCACATTAAGGCCAAGTTTCTTATATGACTCAATTACTGCCTCCGGTTCGTTCAGGCGCATTAGACCATGATTGACGAAGACACAATAGAGATTTTGACCGATTGCCCTGTTCACAAGCACTGCGGAGACGCTGGAGTCTACACCTCCTGAAAGACCGCATACTACTTTTGAGGCTTTAACCCTCTCTCGAATGTCATTCACTGTTGAGTTTACCCAGTCAGTCAAATCCCAGTCGCCCGAACACCTGCATATATCGAACGCAAAGTTATGAATTATCTTCTCGCCGTGTTCAGTGTGAATTACTTCAGGATGAAACTGGAGCCCGAAAAACTTTTTAGCAGCATTCTCGATTGAAGCAATGACCCCTGAACCTGTCTTTGACGTAATAATAAAGCCTTCTGGTAATCTTGAGACATTATCACCGTGACTCATCAAGGCGTTGAACTCTTCGGGAGCAGTCTTTCCCAGCAATAAAGAGTCAGCCTGCTTTGTGATTCGTGTAACCCCGTACTCCGGTGCGTTGCCTGAACTCACCTGACCGCCCGTTAATTTCGTAAGCAACTGCATTCCGTAGCATATTCCCAGAACAGGACAGCCTGCATTCAGGATTTGCGGGTCTATATTAATTGCGTCAGGTTCATTTACACTGTCGGGGCCTCCTGAAATAATTATGCCCTTGGGAGCGAGCTTTAACACTTCAGAGGCATTAATGTCCCAGTTGAGAATAACGCTGTGTACTTTCATTTCACGCAGTCTTCGTGCTATCAGCTGGGTAAACTGAGAGCCGCAATTGATAATAATAATATTTTCGTGCATGTATAAATCTTACACCTCCATAAAGATTATACATGTCATGTTATATAATTCTTAATCGTGATAAAAAATTTTTTACAGAAAGGAATATTTATTTAATCATGAAGATAAAGAGAATATTAACCGCGTGTATCATGCTTCTCGCTTTTGCTTCAGGTCTTTATGCCGGTGAATTCAAGCCCGGTGATGTCATTGTAGTCATGAAACCCGACAGCTCTAAAGTCTCTGCAGCATCATTGAGCAGTGTAGGCAGTGACTCACTCAAACTCGTATCAATTGCTTCTGAAGCAGATGCTAATGTCGTCAGCAGCTACAAGAATTTATCGAAAAAGTCCAACAAGATTTTCGCGACAATTCACTCTGATACAAAATCACCTGAAGAACTCGCAAAAGAATTACTGAAGAACCCTGACGTAATCGCAGCTTCTCCGAATTATATCGCAAGAATTTCGGCTTTGACTCCTGATGACACAAGTTACAGCGAGCAATGGGGCATGGAATATATCGGAGCACCTGACGCATGGGAGTACTCTACAGGCAGCAGCAATGTTTACGTTGCAGTCATAGATACAGGGGTAGACTGGAATAACCCGGATTTAACCGATAACGTTGCTACAGGTCTCGCGAAAAGTTACGTAAGCGGAGTCTCTTCAGCTTTTGACGATAACGGTCACGGGACCCACGTTGCAGGCATAATCGGAGCAAAGGGTGACAACTCAATCGGAGTAACGGGTGTGAACTGGGACGTTAAGATAATTCCCATTAAGACAATGAATGCAAACGGTGCAGGCTATGTCGATGACATCATGAAGGGCATGGACTACGTTATAGACCTCGTTGAGCAGGGCTACAATGTTGCAGCGGTGAATTTGTCCCTGGAATTTTACGCAGATGCAGCACCTACATATGCAAATCTGACAGCGACCCCGTTATGGCAGTCATTCAAGACACTCGATAATCTGAACTCTACAGTTATGGTAGTTGCAGCAGGAAATTATCAGGCAGTAGTCGGCGAACCTACGACAAGGAACATGTATGACGGAAACGGCAATCTAGTTTACAGCCCAGGTAATTATGTCTATCCTGCATCGTTCAGGGGACTGAATAATTTTGTGTCAGTAACTGCTTTGGACACTGACGGAAGCCTTGCTGACTTCACCAACACCAACGGCACTATGTCAGCTCCCGGAGTCGATATTTTGAGCACGTATCTTCAGTCATCGAGTAACATGTACACTGACGGAGTAAGTCTCACAACCATGGCAGGGACTTCAATGGCTGCCCCTCATGTTGCAGGATCCGTAGCTCTTCTTGCAGCGTCTAAACCTGGTCAGACAGCATTCCAGTACATGTGCGCACTGCTGGGTGTTACAGGTGATTCTGCGTCAGCTTCCGGCAATGTCAAGACCTCAGCTACATCTGAACTTAATTTGGCTTACGCTATCGAGTATCAGGAAAATCACACTATTGACACGAAGGGCACTAAATGGGACTCAGAGTTCGGCACAGGCGACAATAATAATGATAATAACGATGATGACGATGACAATAACAACAACAACGATGATAAAAGCAACAGTTCCGACCCTGAATTTACGGACCTTGATGTCAACGATGATACCGTTACAGATACGCTTCTTGATACCCTTGACCTTCAGTCTGACTATGATGTAGACCCCCTTAATATAAACGATGTCTCTACAATAGAAAGGACTGCAGAAGATGTTGCGGACGAAATTCCTTCAGGTGAAACTGCAAAATTAGTTTTCCCGTTGATTACTCCAGCAACGACAAAAGTTTACGTCTTCAAGGTGAACTATAGCGACCTTCTCAACAGCGGTCTGAAGGCAGGCGATCCGATATATGTCCGAATGACAGACCTGACTAACACCTCCAGCATTGTGAGCCTGAATAAAAACACGAGAGTATCAGCAAGTACTACTCCTGCGAAAATCGTTGATAATTACGGGAACGAGATTACGAAAGTTCCGTCAAGCAGTACAGGCGGCATTAACGTTGCAGGGCTTATGATCGGCAACACGACCTACTCAACTGTGATAACGACGACTAAATCAGGTTCGCGCAATTACTCTGGCAGCGGCGGCGGCGGTGGCTGCAATGGATTTGCGATGACGTTCGCGGGAATTATGCTGCTTTGTCCGTTATTCTGCGTATCAGGAAAGAAAAAAGATTAATGAGCTTGTAAAAATTTTCGTTACCTGATAAAATCTTTAATCGTTGCAAACATTGCCGGTGTGGCTCAGTGGTAGAGCAGCGCACTCGTAATGCGCAGGTCAACGGTTCAAATCCGTTCACCGGCTTTTTCAGGTAACAGGATAAAATTTAGTAAGAAATGAAAACCCGCTAAATTAGCGGGCTTTTTGCTGTAGATACTCTAATAAAATCTAAACAAAATAGATTAAATCTAACAGATTACCGTAAAAGAAACCGTACAAAAAATTTTTCACTCTTTGCTTTGTACGGTCATGAAAGAAAGGGGTAATTAACATGAAAGTTTTTCGGAAACATGTATAATAAGCATATAAAAACGATAGAGCAAATAGAAAAATTAACCGATAAAAAATTTCGAAGAGTTTTTGGTATTATGCGTGATACTTTTTTTATTCATGCTGGAGAAACTTAATCAACAGTATGCTGATAGCCATAAAAAGGAGAACGTCCACCTAAAATCAACACATTAAATCGTCTGTGTATCTTCCTTGCTTATTATGGAGATTACCGTACTACGGAAGATATAGCGAATGAATATGACATAATCCGTCTTGTAGAAAAAAATATTAATTTCCTGTGAAGAGTTTAAGCTACCAGATAAACAGGAACTAAAAGAAGATGCCCCCAATGTTGTAGTAATAGACGCAACAGAGTATGAAATACGTCACTCAAAAAGGGGGCCTCAGAATACTATAGCGGCAAAAAGAAGAAATACACGCAAAAAAATTCAAATAGTGATTGATTTTCTTACAGCAAAAATTCTGAGTATAATCTTTAGTGGTGGTCGTGCCCATGATTTCAAATTATTTAAGCAGAATAATCTACCATTACCAGAATCAGAACATACACTGATAATAGCAGATAAGGGTTATCTAGAAATAAAGATCCCCTCAGCGATATCCAGAAAACGTATAATCGTATAGTGTCCCGATTAAGATTTATCATAGAGCGAGTAAACGGAATACTAAAACGATTTAGAGAGTGTTTACTGCAAATTCTCAGGAAAGTTCTGTAAACCATTTTCTTCAGCTTTATCTCTGTTGTCATACATCCAGCAAGCTGCCCAGAATGTTTTCAGTATTTCCGCTGCAGCTGCTTTACGTTTTTCAGGAGTTGCAATATTGATTTTGCCCGTTAAGTGGATCTGAGGCTTATCGTCCTGAACCCCGTAAAAGAAGCTGTTATCGAGTACTTCTACACCTGCTAATCCTGACAAACTTTTCACCCCCATTAAGATTTTGACTTCAAATTCCTGCTTGACTTCACCATTCAAAAGCTCTGATTCTGTACAGCCGAGAACCTCACAAAGCTTCTGAATATCATTTGAGCGCGGTTCAAATTCACCGTTTTCCCATCTCATAAGAGTGTTCTCATGAACGCCCACTTTTTCCGCTAATTCAGCTGGGGGTAAGGTTTTTCTTTTTACAGAATTCTTTAATATAAATTTCCCTCACCTCATAAATTTAATAAATATTATACACATTACCTTTAAGATATGCAAGAGTAAGCTATAAAAAATGATAGGTAAAACAACAAGTTTTTGTCTTGCATAAAGCGCGCAAAATTGTTATTTTTATCACAAGCAAAATACGGAGGTGATTTTTATGTTTCAGGGAAGTAAATTAAGGGAGCAACGAGAATTATTAAAAGTATCACAGGAAGCATTAGCAGACAAAGTAAACGTGCATGTCAACACAATACGGCGGTGGGAACAAGACAAACAAACCCCCGATGCAAAAAAACTGGCCCTTCTTGCAGATGCATTGTCAACGAGTGTTGCACATCTTTCCGGTGAGACAGACGGCTCAGTATTACAAGAAAAAATTCATGACGGTGAAGATACCAAAGGCCGGTTAATAATAAACAATAGCGATTTACACATCAACATGCCGGACCGTCCTGAGAGTTTTACAATTATACAGCGTTTTTTTGATTGGCAGCTCGCAAAACAACAGAAAAATTGCAGTACCTGCAATGTAATAAAAATTTAATCTTGATGAAAGGTGCGATGATCGCATGAAAAAGTATTTTGCATTGTGTCTGTTACTCCTCCCGTACTTTGCTCTAAGTGTATTTGCAAGCGACTTAGAAACAGCCTCACACAACGCTGAGGAAAAGCTAAAGGCTAACGGTTTCTTTCTCTCTGAGGAAATCGAGGAAATCTGGCAGTCCGAAAAGACCCCTGATGTACTAGAAAAAATTTCAGGTGATAAACAAAGAGAAATACTTGAAAAATATAAAGAGGCTCAGGAATTAGCTGCAAAAAGTTCACTTGAATTTGGCTCAAGTATCAGTGATGAACTCGAACGTTCGCTCTATCAGGCCGGTGTGGAGCAAAACAAGCTGTTGAAAGCAACACGGGTAATCGCTAAGAAATACGGCATTAAAGCTGGCGATATTTTCACGATAGAGTTTCATGTAATATACACGGGGAAATAAGGAGGTGAAATTAATGCTGAAATTCCGAAAATTCCTGAAATCTATAAGTTTATTCCTTTTAACCTGTTTGCTAGCCTTTAGCTCATTTACAGCTGATGCACATCCCGGACGGCTTGACAGATTCGGGGGTCACATGAATCACAAGACAGGCACGTACCACTATCACAGGAGGTCTAACGCAGTCAGAAAGAAAGCAGTAAGAAAGCGCACCCGCAAGACAGTACGCACCCGCAGGACACGCACAAGGAGTCGTAAGGTTCGCCGTTAAAGTGAAAAAATCGCGGTCTGTCTAGCACATATTCAGACCGTACAAAAAAACGTACAAGAGAAAATAATAGTGAACCTCTCACGACTAAAGTCGCGAGCTTCGAAAGGATAAAAATCCTCGTCCAAGAAGTTTGGTTTTAAGTCTCCACCTGTTGTCATGCAGGCACCCTTATTCTTGCAGGCGTGTCCACTTCGCCCCTACAGTATAGCCCCAAACCGGGACACAACCTTACTTGTTAATACTTACTACCCTTACACCTTTTCTCTTAGAACCCGTCATAGTTCACCCAGTCCGGAGATTATTATCTCTAAGTGCTACGCTGCGGCGAGAGGGAA
>JAFSQO010000067.1 GCA_017446645.1 Synergistaceae bacterium
TATATCTGTGCCGGTATGACAGGGTGTTTTGCAGTCTCGCAGATTGCTTCGTCACATGCTGTATTCTCATGTCTTACGGCGTTTGCAATGATGTTCATACTGCGTTCCAGGAGCAACAAGAACTGGCTTATAGGTGCGCATTTTGTTTCGGTTCTTGCGTTCATTGCTCACGGTCCTGAGAGTTTAATTCTCACCTGGCTTTCTGTGATAGTCTATGCTTCATTGTGTGAGGACTGGGCTTTGCTTAAGGACTTTTTCACATGGCCTGCCGGGATAATTACAGCAATAATCATGATTGGGATTTATTTATTAATCATGGTAACGTTTAACCCGAATATCCTGCACTTCATGAGGTGTCAGAATCATATATACTCATTCGGAGGCTTTTCGGGAATTATGATAGCAGCGTTCATGAATTTCGTGCCTTATCATGGTTTCCTGCTTCGTGCAGTATGGGAAGTTTTGCCTGATAATTATCCTGCTGAGAAAAGTCCAGAGTTATTCATGCTTATCTGGGCATTAATCTTTGCAGTAGGCTCGTTTGCTTCAGGTGATGTAATGACCATAGCGGCGACTTTGCCCGCATTGAGTGCAATACTTGGCCGAAGGTTAGATGTCTGGCTGAAACAGAAAAAGCTCTCGTCAATAAATATCGCGGTCGTCATGAATATATTAATCCTTGTCCCTGCCCTTTATGTCCTGCTGCCGTTTTCCCTGAGAGTTTACCCTATGTTCAGGGCCTCGTTAATGTCTCTGATACCCTGGGGATTAATGGCCGGATTATTTATCTATGCAACATGGTATTACACTCGGACAAAGCAGACTGTGAAGTGGGCCAGAAATGTCCCGGCTGCTGCGTTGTTGTGCCTGATGCCCTTAGCTGGAATATTTAATTTAACGTCCGAAGTTTACTCGATTAGGGATATAGGTCTCAAATTGCGCGATATTATTCAAGGCAACGATAAAGTCATTCAGTACGGAGTGAATTACCCTTCAGTGTATTTTTACACATTGAGAAATTCCGAGCTTATAGGCACGCCCTTAACGCCCGGTGTAGATGATTGGCAGTTCACGACAGATGACGAGAGACTTCATGCACTCTGGGACAGGAAAGAGCGAATATTTCTGATAATTCCTGCTGATATGAACCCCAAAAAGCCGCTGCCTAAGAACATTTTTCATATTATACAGGCTGAAGGAATGTTATTGCTCAGTAATCAATAAAGAATAAGGAGGTTATAATTTTGCGTAAAGTATTTATAGCGTCAATGATGTTTTTATTACTCGCGTCAGTTTCGTTTGCTGCAGGTGTCAAGAGAGACCCTTCACAGTCGCAGCGAATCAGCATTTATGACTCAGTCAAGCCCTCACCCGTTCAAAGAAAACCGGAACGTATGCATGTCGGCAGAAGCACCAGCAATGACATGTCAATCGCAGTCGGTGACGTAATGATTAACCCTATACCCAACACAAGGACGAGGTGATTTAGTATGTCTGTCTTAATTTGCGGAGGAGCAGGCTATATAGGCTCGCACAACGTCAGGGCATTCAAGGCTCACGGTGAAGACGTTATAGTAATCGATAACTTTGCAACAGGTCACAGGGCATCTATTCCTGATGACATAAAATTTTACGAAGGCGATATACGTGACGGCAGTATTCTTGATAAAGTCTTTCATGAGAATAATATCGAGGCAGTAATTCACTTCTGTGCGTTCTCACTCGTAGGTGAAAGCGTTGAGAAGCCGCTAAAATACTTCAACAACAACGTAGGCGGCATGATTAGTCTTCTTGAGGCAATGCAGAGGAACAACGTAAAGCGCATAATCTTCTCCTCAACCGCAGCAACTTACGGAGAACCTGAAAAAATTCCCATACTTGAGAGCGACCCTACGAAGCCGACAAATCCATACGGCGAGAGCAAACTAATAATGGAAAAAATGATACACTGGGCAGGTTTACAGCATGGTATAAAGTACGTTGCCCTGAGATACTTTAACGTTGCCGGGGCATGGCATGACGGTTCAATCGGCGAGGACCATCACCCAGAGACGCACTTAGTCCCGTTAATTTTGCAGGTTCCATTAGGGAAGAGAAAGAGCATCACTGTCTACGGCTCAGATTATCCCACTAAGGACGGTACATGTATCCGGGATTATGTTCACGTTGAAGACCTAGCGCGCGCTCATATTCTTGCACTCGAATATTTGCGTAACGGAGGAGAGAGCAATATCTTTAATCTGGGCAGCGGAGACGGTTATTCAGTCATGGAAATGATTAACGCAGCAAAAGACGCTACCGGCCAGGATATAGCCCTCGAAATCGGCTCAAGACGTGCCGGAGACCCCGCAAGGCTCGTTGCAGACAGCACAAAGGCGCATGAAATACTAGGCTGGACCCCTGAAATCACAGACATGAAAGAAATCATTGCATCGGCATGGAAGTGGCACAAGTCTCACCCGGAAGGCTATGACGATAAATAAATCATGAATGTGTGGCGAGAAGTTTTAGACAGTTGTCCCGGTTTATTATGCTGTGTAATAAATCTCAAGGGCAGGTTGATTTACGCGACCAAAGGCTACAAGGCTACGGCTTCCAGATTGTTCGGACATGAATGTTCTGAAGGCCGTAACTATCCGCCGATGATTACTGAAATTGACAGGGCTTTGCATGATATATTAACTGGTGCGTGTCTGGGCAGGACTAACTCAATCGAGGTCAGTGAGGACGGTAAAGCCGGTAAAATCTGGGAGATTACAGCTTCACCGTTAAGGCTCAAGGACAACGATAACGAAGTCTCTGGTGTAGTTCTGCGTGTAATTTCGAGTGAGAATGCCTCACAAACTCAACAGCCCATAATCCAGAGCAACCCTGATATACTAAACTCAGTACCGTTCAGGGCGTGTATAGTAAATCAGTCCGGGGATTTTCTTGCGGTTAATAAATTTCTTGCACAGTCCGCGAAGATTAATCTGATAGGGCATAATATTTCTGAATTCATCGCAAATGACGATATAAGCGAGATACTTTTGAGGCGTTCAGGCTGGTTCGAGTGCTCTATGTCAGGTTTCAAAGATGACGGGAATTTCTACACATTCAGTGATGATGACTATCTCGACAAAGATTTTAACGCTGCCCCGCAAGTGCAGGTTCAGGACGAAGAGTTGCGCAATATCAGAATTCACGCATCTCCGATTGAGTGGGACGGCTCTGAATCCGTAATGCTTACGTTTGAGGACTTCACTGACATCAAGAAGACCCATGAACAGCTTCGCAGGGTGTTGACGTTCGACAATCATACAGGAGTTCTTAACAGGCGGGGAATGGAGCACATGATATTACGCGACCTGAATGCATCGATAAAGTACTCCTCACAGTTAAGCCTTATAATGCTCAAGATAGATAATTTCCGGGAAATTCTTGAAGGCACGGGTTATCTTTCAGGCGGGAGGCTTCTTCGTGATTTCGTCAGGATTACGAAGCGGGCTGTCTCAGGCAGACATACGGGAGTTCTTGGCCGTTGGTCCGATGATGAATTTGCTGTATTAACTCAGTGTTCAGGAGCAGCTGCTGTAGTTCTTGCTAATGACATAAGGCTGCGGGTTGACGGCGTGAAATTAAGTGCAGGTGTTGCAGACCTCAATTCAGGAGCATATTACGGGGTTAATGACTTTGTTGCTGCGGCCTATGATGCCATGATTGACGCAAAGAAATCCGGCGGTAACCAGACAAAAATCAGCAGGTAGTGAAATAAATGAAGGCACTGAAACGCTTCGGACAGAATTTTCTGGTTGACAAGAATATCCTGAACCTCATAATCACGCGTGCTGACCTGAAAAGCTCTGACTGTGTGCTGGAAATCGGTCCCGGTCATGGAGTTCTTACCCGTGAACTGCTTGCTCATGGAATTAGCTATCTTCATGCTATAGAGCTTGACGAGAGATTACACGCTTCACTTGATGATTTTACGAGAGATAACTTTGCATTACACTGGGGCGATGCTGTGAAGTTCGATTATGATACGTTATCGCCATTTCCAAACAAGTTAGTTGCGAATATCCCGTATAACATCACGACCCCTTTAATCTGGAATTTGCTCAAATATGCATCAAATGGACTGCGCTATTATCTATTAATGCTCCAGAAAGAGGCTGCCCTGAGACTGACGGCCAAGCCTGACACTAAAGAGCGTTATCCGCTGGGAATAGCAATCGAGGCAATGGGACATGCTGCAATAATTCATAATGTAAGCAGGACATGCTTTAAACCCGTTCCGAAAGTTGACTCTGCCATAGTAGAAATCGTGATAGAGAAAAATTTCGAGCTTTCAGGTAATGCATTATGGAGGGAATTATTGCACGCTGGTTTTGCTCACAGAAGAAAGACGTTAATTAACAATCTCAGGGGCTTTCGAGAAATTCAGGATTTAGGGGAATTTGCGAATAAACGAGCCGAAGATTTGACGTGCAGGGACTGGCTGAAAATATATCATGATTTGACAAAGATAAAATTTTTGATATGATTATCGTTGTTTTGCGTCACGGGTGGTTAGTTCAGAGGTAGAACGCTTCCTTGACACGGAAGAGGTCAGAAGTTCGATTCTTCTATCACCCATATAAAACTAAGAGCTTCGGAGAGTAAAACCTTCGGAGCTTTTTTCATGACTACACATGCTACATAAAGGAGTAATAATTATGCTTGAAATCTTTAAGACCATACCGGCAGGAGGCAGTGTATTTAACGCCCTTGCTGTAATAATCGGCAGCTCTATCGGACTATTCGCAGGTAAATTCATACCTGAAAAATTACGTGACTCTATATTTAATTGCTTGGGGCTTTTCACCCTCTATGTAGGTATCAGCATGGCTCTTGGCATGAAGCACTCTATCGCGGTCTTGCTATCTCTCGTTCTGGGAGCAGTAACAGGTGACTTGCTGGGACTTGAGGACAAACTTAACGCTCTTGGTGACAAGCTCAAGGCAAAATTAAACGCGTCTGATTCAAGATTTACAGAAGGCTTTGTGACCTCAACGCTATTATTCTGCGTAGGAGCAATGGCAATAATCGGGGCATTTGAGGACGGACTGAGACATAACCCCGAAATCCTGATAACTAAAGGCGTTATGGACGGTGTAGCAGCTGCAATGCTTGCGGGTTCGTTCGGTATAGGCGTGATATTCTCGGCACCTGCTCTATTTATCTATCAGGGAGCTTTTACTCTGGCTGCGTCATTTCTTGAGGGTGTGATTACCCCTGACATGTACGCAAATATTTCGGGTATAGGGGGCCTTATGATAATGGGAATCGGCCTAAATCTCATGAAGATAACGAGACTTAGGCTCTGTGACATGCTGCCGGGATTAATTTACGTGTTTTTCATGACTATGTTGTTTACTTAGATGTGGAGGGGCTATCTCCTCATTTTCAAATTTTACACTTTACTTTGTGGCAACCTATGGTCATTACGAATTTTCTTGATTTTAGATTTTGTATATTTCTTAACAGGTGCTATCTCATATACTGTAACTCTAGCTTCGCCAGCTTCACTTACAAAATCTATAGCTTGATTTAATCCCTCGCAAAGTTCATCAAATAAAGAAATTGTCTCATTGTTTAATTCACTCATTTGTTATACCTCCTAGCTGTTTCAGTCTTTAATTTTTTTACAAGTTTTTTAAAACATTCTTTTCTTCTGAAGTTAAATTAGATTGAGTCTTCTTTGCAAAAACTGTTATGAGATATATGACTTGATACTCCTCATAATCGACATAACAAACTCTCACCCCGCCACTTTTACCTCATCATCAAGCTCTAATTCTCTCCAACGTTTAGTAAATAAAGGAACTTCAATAAATATTCTTGTCATTTAAAATTATACCTTATTTAAAAAAATCCTCTCCTGCAAAAAATCACAAGAGAGGACGTAAATTACTGTTATATCCCAGCTGCTTTACGTAATGTCTCGGCTCTGTCAGTTTTCTCCCAGCCCGGTAAATCAGGCAAGTCAATTCTGCCCATGTGTCCATAAGCTGCAAGGGGCTTATACTGGGGTTTTCTCAGGTCCAAGTCGCGAATTATCGCTGCTGGTCTGAAATCAAAGCACTCACGAAGGAGAGCTACTATCTTGTCATCGCTGATTTTGCCTGTTCCGAAGGTATTAACGTTCAGGGAAACGGGTTCAGCAACTCCGATAGCATATGCTACTTGAATTTGACACTCGTCTGCTATTCCGGAAGCTACGATGTTTTTTGCAGCATAACGGGTCATGTATGCGCCGCTCCTGTCTACTTTAGTGGGGTCCTTGCCGGAGAAAGCCCCGCCGCCGTGAGGAACCCAGCCGCCGTAAGTGTCTACTATGATTTTGCGTCCAGTTAAGCCAGAGTCTGCCATAGGTCCACCCTTGACAAATCTGCCTGTAGGATTTACGAATATTCTGGTGTTATTATCAATTAAGTCAGCCGGGACTATAGGGTTAATGACGTGTTCGATGATGTCAGAACGTATCTGAGCCAAACTCGCTTCAGGGTGATGCTGGGCAGAGACGACTATAGTGTCAGCGTGAACTGCCTTTCTGCCTTCGTACTTGAGTGAGACTTGAGTTTTCCCGTCCGGCCTGAGATATGAGAGTGTCCCGTTCTTGCGGACTTTAGTCAACTGCCGTGAAAGAGCATGAGCAATCGCTATCGGCATTGGCATGAACTCCTTAGTCTCGTTAGTTGCGTAACCAAACATCATGCCCTGATCGCCTGCCCCGGTCTGGGCAACATCATCTGAAGCATTATCGACACCTTGAGCTATGTCGCCTGACTGTTCGTCTATAGCCGTAAGGACTGCACAGGTCTCACCGTCAAAGCCGTATTTAGCGCGGGTGTAGCCTATCTCGTTAATCGTCTCACGGGCTATCTTCTGAATGTCAACGTAAGTATTTGTGCTGATTTCGCCTGCTACTACGACAAGTCCGGTAGATACAAGGACTTCACAGGCAACACGACCTGCCGGGTCATCGCGCAGAATTGCATCAAGTACACCGTCTGAAATCTGGTCGGCAACTTTATCGGGGTGACCTTCTGTTACTGATTCTGACGAAAAAATAAAGCCGTCTGACATTAAATATTACCTCCTAATAAAAGCTATAAAAAATGCACCCTCCTGAATGAATTAAATCAAGAGAGTGCGTTAATTATTTTTTGTCTGCTCTCTCTCATCATCCAGCGAAAATTATTTGCTGTCGGTATTGGCACCTGCTCTTACACAGGTTGCCGGGCTTCACAGGGCCGATCCCTCCACCTCTCTTGATAAGAGTTATGTTAGCGAGTTATGCTGTTTACTTTGAGTACAACTCGACTGCTAAGATCTCATTTACATCAATCGGAAGCTCCTCGCGTAAAGGTTCACGGATTAACTTTGCGCTGAACTGTGCTTTGTCCTTCTCGATATATGGCACGTTGAAGGCTACAAGTCCCTCGAAATTGCTTTCGACTAAGGGGTTTGTTCTTGTCTTTTCCTTCAGGCTGATAACGTCATTCACTTTAACGCCATATGACGGTATATCAACCTTGCTGCCATTAACGAGGATATGACCATGAGAAACGAGCTGTCTTGCCTGTCTGATTGAACGTGCGAAGCCTATTCTGTAAACAAGATTGTCAAGTCTGCACTCAAGTGATTTGAGGAGTGCTACACCTGTCATCTCGCTGCTCTTTTTGGCCATATCGAAATAGCGTGCGAACTGTCTCTCAAGAATTCCGTAATACGCTTTAATCTTCTGTTTTTCCATTAATTGCAGGCCATACTGTGAAACTTTCTGACCTGTACGGGCTGCTGCGGCTGCTGCGTTCTTTGATTTTGTATCTGCGCGCTTCAGTGCCTTGGGATGTCCGCAGACGTTTACGCCTAAGTGACGGCATAATTTAAATCTTGGTTCTCTACGTGTTGCCAATTTTGATGAACTCTCCTTAAAAATATATTTGCTCATAATATTACGTGTGAGTTTAACACCTGACGCAAAAAAAGTAAAGGAAAAGTTGCAGGCTATCATAATTGAGTTCACGGTGCGCGCTGTTTTCGTGTTATTATCATGCAAATTTTTTAATGGGAGTGTAAAAACGTGATAAAAGAAGCGATAATCAAGCTGGTCAGCAAAGAAGACCTGACTTATAACGAAGCCTATACTGTAATGAATGAAATCATGAGCGGCGACACAACTGCAACTCAGAACGCAGCATTTTTATCAGCACTGTCAACAAAGAGCGCGAGGGCAGAGACTATTGACGAGATTTCAGGCTGTGCGGCGGCAATGAGGGACCATGCCACGAAAGTCAACGCAGGTGATAACATATTCGAGATAGTAGGCACAGGGGGCGACAATGCTCAGAGCTTTAACATATCGACAACGAGTGCAATAATCATCGCGTCAGGAGGCGTGAAAGTCGCTAAACACGGCAACAGGGCAGCA
>JAFSQO010000068.1 GCA_017446645.1 Synergistaceae bacterium
AGTCTTACCTGTGCCGGGAGGTCCAACGAGCAAAACGCCTCTGGGGACTCTTGCGCCTAACTTCCTGAATTTTTCGGGGTCCTTGAGGAAGTGAATGACTTCTTGCAATTCTTCTTTTGATTCTTCACAGCCTGCTACATCATTGAACGTAACTTTTGGCTTGTTGTCCAGGAATAATTTTGCCTTGCTGCGTCCGAACGACATTATCCGCCCTCCGCCTCCCTGCATGTTGTACAGGAAGTAGACCCAGACTCCGATTAATAATAACGTTGGGAACAATGAGGTCATGAGGGTCATCAGCCAGGTATTTTTTTGAGGAGCTTCGATAGTAACGATGCTGCCTTTTGCCGAAGCCTTGTCCACAATTCCTGAGACATCAAGCCCGTAAGTCAGGAATCTTTGTCCGTTGTGAAGTTCGCCCTGCAAGACTGCGGAAGTCGACTCGCCCTGAACAGTGTTATTTCTGATTTGAAGTATCCTGATGTGCCCTGCGTCAAGTTCGCTGAGAAATTGGCTGTAACTGATTTCGTCATATTGCTTCTGGACTTCTTCAGGAGTCAGGAACATGTTCACCATCGTAACGACGACGAGCACTAGCACTAGATAAAGTCCGAGATTTTTTACGATCTTACCCAAGATAAAAATTTCCTCCGATTCGATTCAAGTTATTTACTTCTTCATGAATATTAACGATTATAACAGAGGGGATAAAATTCACACACAGAGGCTTACGGATTTTGATTCATTAAATACGCAATGACGCACGCGACTCTAGTTATGTGAAGATGCACTACATCAAAAAGTTTTATCACTTACGTAAAATTTAAAATTCACATACCCCCCCCCCCCCCCCCCTGTAAAATTACTTATTAATTTAGTTGTAGTTAGGAGGTCTCTCTCGTGAAAAAGTTTGTCTGTGTATTATTGGTATTCGCTACGTTATGTTCTCCTGTAGCAGCAATGACCAAAGCTCAGGAAGAAAGCTGTAATTTAATCATTCACGGTGCAGCCGCCGCGGCAGCAGGTTCGGCACTAATAATGGCTCAAGCCCCCGGAGCAGATAACCTTGCCCTCGCAGCAGCAATCGGAGGAATGACTATAGGCCTTGCAAACGTCTTTGATTTGTCTTTCGGAGATATTGCAATTGAATCAATAGGGGTCAGCATTCTTGGTTACTTCAGTACGATGATAGCTGCAAGAATTGCTTCTCAATGGGTATTCGGCTGGATACCGTTTCTGGGAAATTCGGTGAATACAGCCACCATGTTCGGAATGGTCGAATGGATAGGCTGGACTGTCGCAGAAGCCCTCGATAAAGCTAAAAATGCTACGGCTCATGTAGCTGGCAAAGTCTACGATGGTGTCATAACCGTTGCAGAATTTCTCGATGCCCTGTCAGGCAATGATGATGATTAAGTAAATAGAGAGTGAACGCTGTTCTTGTAATTTATGCCTTCTTGTTGAAGAATTTATTCGCAAGGAGGCTTTTTTCATGATTTTGATATAATTTCAGCGGATAACGAGATTAGCGATAACGATAAGGAGAAATAATAATGGCTAATAATTTTTACGAAGCATTAGAACTCTCATTAAGCGACTGGAAAATCCTGTTTGCTGACTGGGGCGAACCTGCCTTCAGGGCCTCACAGCTTTGTCAATGGATTTACGCGAAGAAAATTTTTAACTACCACGAGATGAGCAATCTATCAAAAGAGTTACGCAGCAAATTAAGCGAAAATGTTTTGCTGACAATGCCAATAATGATTAAGCAGCAGAAATCACGGGACGGCACGAAAAAATTTTTGTGGCAGTTATCAGACGGCAATAAAATCGAGTCAGTCTTACTCGACCACAAAGGACACAAGACGGCTTGTATTTCGAGTCAGGTTGGTTGCCCGTTGGCCTGTGCTTTTTGCTATACGGGGGCAATGGGCTTCACTCGAAACTTGACGCGCTCGGAAATTCTAGGGCAATTCCTCTTAATGGAAAAAATGAACGGCTCTGACATTAATAATATAGTTTTTATGGGAATGGGTGAGCCTTTACTCAACGAGAATAATGTTTTGTCAGCAATTCGCTCGCTCAACGATAAGAACATGCGCAATCTTGGGGCAAGACACATAACGATTTCGACATCTGGGATCGTCCCCGGCATTGAGGATTTAGCAGACTTTGAGGTACCGATTAGATTGTCGCTGTCACTTCATGCTCCGAATGATGCCTTACGCAATAAGTTAATGCCGGTGAATAAGCAATATAACCTGCAAAAACTGGTAAACGCATTACGGC
>JAFSQO010000069.1 GCA_017446645.1 Synergistaceae bacterium
CTCGGCAAGACTTCGGAACTTAAACGCATAGTCGAAGAAGGAAACTTTCAGGTCGTCCTGATTGCTATACCCAGTGCTCAAGGCAGAAAGATCCGCGAGATCTACAAGACCCTTGCGCCATTGAACGTTCAGGTTAGAATTTTGCCGAGCCTGAGAGAACTTGCTGACGGTCAGGTTGCTGTCTCCAGACTCAGAAAGGTAAAACTCGAAGACTTGCTGGGACGTGAACCAATCCGGATAAATCTTGACCCTTCGCTGAATTATATTCAGGGCCGCAGAGTCTTAATCACCGGAGCAGGGGGGTCAATAGGCAGTGAGATAGTAAATCAGGTCTTGCACAACAACCCTTCAGAGATTTTTGCACTTGGTCACGGTGAACAGTCAATATACTTGCTGCTCGAATCCCTCAGCAAACTCAACAGTGATATACCTGTGAAGCCAATAATTGCAGATGTTGCAGATGAAGTTGCAATCAGGAATTTATTCGAGTCATATCGTCCCCAGGTAATTTTTCACGCTGCTGCCCACAAACACGTGCCCTTAATGGAATTCTCACCGAGAGAGGCAATGCGAGTTAATGATCTGGGTACACGCACTATAGCAAGATTTGCAGGAAAATACAACGCTCAACGAATGGTCATGATCTCGACAGATAAAGCCGTGAATCCTTCGAGTGTAATGGGAGCGACAAAGCGTTTAGCCGAAAAAATTCTGGAACGCGAGCAAAAGATTTACCCGGAGACAAAATACATGGCAGTCCGATTTGGCAATGTTTTGGGCAGCCGGGGCAGTGTCATCCCCAAATTTGAGGAACAAATAGCATCAGGGGGTCCCGTTACAGTTACGGATCCGGGCATGAAGCGATATTTTATGCTTATCCCTGAAGCCGTAAGTCTCGTAATTCAGGCCGGAGCACTTGGACACGGGGGCGAGCTTTTTGTCCTTGACATGGGCGAACCTGTAGTAATTAAAGAGATGGCGGAATTATTAATCAGGCTTTGCGGTTATGAACCATACAGGGACATCAACATAATCTTCACGGGAATGCGTCCCGGCGAAAAATTATACGAAGAGTTATTCTATGACGAAAACGCAGTACATGGGACTTTACACCCTAAAATTTTCGTGAGCAACATCAAGGCAGGAGTTGACGCAGATTCAGAAAATCCTGAACTCGATACAATACTGGAATATGCCCTGAGAAATCCCAGTGAGGCGTTAAGGCTGTTAAAGACTTTAGTCCCGGAATATCAATAAAAAATAAAATCCCCCTTACTTCATGCGAGCGTGAGGGGGAAAAATTTTTAGCCTGTGATAATCTTGCTGCCCTTAATTAAGTAATCCATTCCAGACCAGACTGTCAAGATCATAGCTACCCACATTATTAACATGCCATAAGGTATATTAAGAATCAGCATGATTAACGCGATAATCTGACAGACAGTTTTGAGCTTTCCGCCTTTGGACGCAGCAATCACTACACCTTCAGCAGCAGCAACAAGCCTCAAGCCTGTAACGACAAACTCGCGGGTTATAATCACCATGACAATCCATGCAGGAACACGATTTAGCTCGATTAGGGCAAGCATTGCAGATATAACCAGCACTTTATCGGCCAGAGGGTCTATGAACTTTCCCAAGGTAGTAACGAGTTTATCACGCCGGGCAATATAACCGTCAAAGAAGTCAGTTATCGAAGCAATGATAAACACGATTGCCGCAATTGCTTCTCCCCATGATACGTCAGGCAAAAAAGGCATAGGCGTTTCGATTCTCAGGGACAAGAACAGCAAGACCAGAGGCGCAAGAAATACCCTAACGAGACTTAATGTGTTAGGGACGTTAAAAATTTTCGACTGCAAGATAAATTCACCCCCGAATTTTTGTATAATTATAGCATTTAGCCGAGTTTTGCAAGCTCCTGCCATAAATCTTTCTGCTTTGCACTCAGGTGTCTGGGTATGTCAATTCTGATTCTCACGAATAAATCACCGTTAGTGCCGTCTCTTTTGGGTAAGCCTTTACCGCGTAATCTCAATTTTTGGCCGTCCTGAATTCCCGGAGGCATCTTCACAGTTACGGAGCCTGTTATAGTTTCGAGGTTGATATCCTTGCCGAGAACTGCATCCCAAGCCGGGACTTTTACCTCACGGGTTAAATCATATTGGCTCAGTTCAAAGTTTTTATCTGGTCTTACGTGAATATTGACGTAAATGTCGCCGCCGCCTTCTGACTTTCCGGGTAATTTTATCTGCGAGCCGTCTGTTATGCCCTTGGGAAGTCTTACGCTGAGATTTCGCTTGCCCTTGCTTCCATTGAGGATTAACTCGTAGGTGCCTCCCCTGAAAATTTCTTCGAGTGAGAGAGTCAAATCTACTTCCGAGTCACGTCTCATCGGTCTTTGCTGATAGTGAGAGTGTGAGCCGGAGAACAAATCGCCCAAACCTCCGCCGAAAAGGGTCTGGAAGAAGTCGCTGAAGCCTCCCATACCTTCGCCCATGTTGCCGCCGAATTCAACATGCTGCCAGCCTGGAGGAGGAGTAAAATCCTGACCCTGC
>JAFSQO010000007.1 GCA_017446645.1 Synergistaceae bacterium
CCATTTCGATACATTGAGCCTGAGCCGTCGACTACAACAAGGGCGTTCTCGTTATTCGTGAAGTCTTCAAGGGAGTGCCATGTCGTGTCAAGTGCCTTGCGTTCCTGTTCCGTTAATTCTTTCCCTAAGAAGTTTGTTATCGGCAAAATTATCTCGTAGGGTGTAAGGGTCCCTGTGTGAAGTTTTGCCCGTCCCTCCATGACTGCGGCGAGGTATAGCGAATATCTTTCGTTATCATTCCTGATGAAGGCATCGCGGTACTTCAGCATTGCTTTTGAGGGTTGTTTCTCATAGTCAAAGCTGTAATCTTTAAGGCGCAAATTATTCTCGATAATCTTTATTTTTGCCCTGAGTTCTGATAAAGTTTTTCTGTAAGTTTTCAGGTTCATACCGAGCAGTTTCGCAATAATTTTTGCCCGGATCCTGGCGTACTTACTTGAAGCATTTATCGAAGGCAGCCACTTTGCCAGCAGTGAAGGTACAGGCGAATTCATGTCGCTCTCAAGGACTGACTTTATGAACTCAGACACAGCTTTTTCGCAGGGAGTTGTAAGTAACACAAGCAAGTCATCAAATCTCCCATATTCCGGAATTAAAGCAAGATTCTTAATCACTGATTCAGGATAATTATTTGCAAGCCAATGAGTTATTACCCTGAAAAATTTTCGTTCTCCCAGACCTCCGCGAACATCACGGGCGTAAAACAATATCCTCACGGCTATATCCCTGTCCTCTGCAAAAGCCCTGCTGAAACGCGTAACTATGTCCTGTGAGTCGGCATTTCTCAAGGCTCCTGCAACTGCAAACAGGTCAAGACATTCTGAACCTGTAGATTTGTAAGTTAATGCGCTGTTCTCTGTCAGTGTGAAATTAGCTTCGTCTTTGAAGAGTTCGAGGATGTGTTCGGGCATAATATAAACCTCCTGAGATTAAACAAGGCGCAGGGATTCACGTCTTTATTTGAAAAATAAGCGTTATGTATGTTTGCTGTATGCGCCTTTAAATTTCCAAAGCACAGTTTTTTTTTTCTTCAGCCGAATGTTAATGCTGTATGTGCTTTTATAACTGCGAATTATATCACGCTGTTTATATCTTGTATAATGTGAAGGGAAAAATTTTGAAGGGAGATTGATTTTTATGCGAAAACTTTTTGCTTTAATCCTCGTCCTGATTCTTGCAAGTGCTGCATGTGCTGACATTAAGCTCGAAATGATCCGTTACAAGTGCATTGACTGCGGTAAGGAATTCATGGGCTTCAGGGGCGACACTTCGATTGATGACAGCAAGACTCCTAACATGAAGGACCCTAAATACCAGCTCTCACACGTCTTTCAGCTCGGCAACAAGGACAAGAATTTGCCTGAATGCTCTCACGGCATCAAATTTCACAAGTTCAGGAAGACAGGCGAGGTCAGCTACAGTATTTCGACCCTGACGAATTATCTTCACGCTATTGCAGCTGTCAAGGACGGCGGTTCACTCAACGCAAAGCTTCAGGAGTGGGAGTGCGTCCTGTGCAAGAAGCATTATTACTCTCTGGGTAACGAAGAGCTTAACATCAGGGACTGGGAGAAGCAGCCGGAATATATTTTTAATCTAAAGGGCAAGGCTATTCCCAAGTGTGAAAAACTCGGCGGCCATCTTTACGGGCATGTCTTCGAGCCTACGAATTCTGGTTCAGGCAGGTCATACAGGATTGCAGAACTCGCGGACAGAATTTACTGGGTCAAGCAATGAGATTAATTTTTCCGGGCCGTGATGATTGCATGACCCGGATTTTTCTAGTCAAAACTGTTCACTGCCGGACTGTCAAGATACTCAAGCAGCAAGGGGCTTAGTATCTTTATGTAAGTTCCCTTCATACCGAGGCTGCGGCTTTCGATAAGTCCTGCACTCTCAAGTTTGCGCAAGGCATTCACTATGACGCTTCGTGTGACCCCTACCCTGTCTGCAACTTTTGAGGCAATGGCTACACCCTCAAAGCCGTCCAATTCTGCGATAATGTGCTTCATGCTCTCTAATTCAGAATACGACAATGCACGCATGGCCATCTGGACGCTGAGCCTGTTTCGCGCTGTCTGCTCTAACACATTTGCACGTTCGTTAAGTATTTCTATACCGGAAAGCATTCCAAGATACTCGGCAAGCAAAATGTCTTCGATTAAGAAAGGTGCATGAAATCTCACAAGCATAATCGTCCCTAATCTCTCGGCACTTGCCCCTATAATCGGCACGTACATTAAATGCTTCTCCGGTCTCTTGCCTGAATAATCATCGTCGAATAAGAATGCATCTTCGTCATGAATTTCTGAATCACGGCAGCGGTTCATTCTCACAACAAACTCTTCGGGCATTACTCCGTCCTTAAAGCTCTCGGATAAGGCTTTGGAGTTATATTCAGGCAGCCAGGAATACCCCAGCAAGTGTCCGGATTTGTCAACGATATAGACGTTAGCTGTCGAGAACTCGCTTAACATTTCTGACAGGTGAAAGTAATCCAGAGGCTCACCCTCTCGTTTGGCCTGTAACGCCCGGCCTACGCGCCGGGTCTTTTCGAGTAATTCATTCAGAGCCTTATTTGTGTCAGAACGTCGTTGAGTTTTTGCTTTATTCCTATTTGTTGAAGGCATAAATATATCCCTCCTACAATAAGTAACGCCTGATGTCGCGGTTTTCGACCAGACGGCTTAACTTCTCTTTCACCATCTCAGGAGTAATCTCGATTTTCTCAACGTCCATGTCACTGACGCTGAAACTTATTTCTTCGAGTAGCTGCTCCATCATGGTGTGCAGTCTTCGTGCGCCTATGTCCTCCATTTCGGAGTTCATTTTGTGGGCGAGCTTTGCTATCTCTTCGGTGGCCTCCTTAGTGAATACCAGTTCCGTGCCTTCTGTTGAGATTAACGCTTCGTACTGACGGATTAAGCTGTTCTCCGGTTCTGTGAGAATCTGCTGCAAGTTCTCCCAGCTTAAAGGCTCAAGCTCGACTCTAATCGGGAAACGTCCCTGAAGTTCAGGGATAAGGTCAGAAGGTTTCACCCCGCTGAATGCTCCTGCTGCGATGAATAAAATATGGTCTGTCTTTACAGGACCATAACGTGTTTGAACGACAGAGCCTTCGACTATGGGCAGCAAATCTCTCTGGACTCCTTCGCGGCTTACGTCAGGGCCATGAGAGCTGCCTCCCTTCACTACGACTTTGTCAATTTCGTCAAGAAAGACAATTCCGTCCTCTTGAGCCATATCGAGGGCCTCTTTTGCCATTGCATCGGTGTCGATTAGCTTTTCTGCTTCTTCCTGCTGCAAGAGCCTCATTGCCTCTTTAATCTTCATGTGACGCTTCTTTGTCTTTTTGGGCATTATTCCGCCTATCATCTCGGTGATGTTAATTCCCATTACGTCCATGCCGGGCGAGCCGAATATGGGAAGGGCTGTCATGTTGTCGTTGACTTCGATTTCAACATCGCGATTGTCGAGTTTGCCATCCCGGAGCATTTTCCTGAACTTCTCGCGGGTCTTCTTGTTCTCTTCGGTCTGGATTTTGCTCTCCTGTTCTGATTTAGCGTCGTCTGAGTCTAAATCCGAGTCAGAGTCTTTGCCTCCTGTGAATGCCCTCATGAAGTCAGGCATTGAGAATTTCTTCTCAGGTCTTGGCAGCAACGCATCGAGCAGTCTTTCTTCAGCACGTTCTCTTGCAGGAGTCTGAACCTCCTCGATTAATCTCTTGCGGACCATTGAGACGGCAAACTCTGCAAGGTCTCGTATTATGTTCTCAACGTCACGGCCAACGTAGCCGATCTCTGTGAACTTCGTAGCTTCGACTTTGACGAACGGGGCATTAGAGAGTGTCGCCAGCCTTCGTGCGATCTCCGTCTTGCCTACTCCTGTCGGGCCTACCATTAAGATATTTTTGGGCATGACCTCGTGGGCAATTTCAGGAGGAAGTGCGCGCCTTCTGATACGGTTTCGCAATGCTATAGCTACTGCACGTTTTGCTTTATCCTGGCCGATTATATAACGGTTCAGGTGTTCGATTATCTTCGCTGGTGTTAATGGTGAAGTGATTTTACTTGTCATGATTATTCGCCTAGTACCTCAACTGTAATATTATTGTTAGTGTAAATGCAAATTTCTGAAGCTAACTCTATTGCACGCCTTGCTATCTCTTCAGGACTCTTATCAGTAGACTCCCGCAAAGCCCTTCCTGCAGCCAGAGCAAAGCCGGAGCCTGACCCTATAGAAGCGACATCGCCCTCCGGTTCAAGGACATCACCTGCTCCTGAAAGCAAGAGGGTCATCTCGGTGTTAGCAGCAAGCATCATAGCCTCAAGCCGTCTTAGTGCTTTATCGAGCCTCCACTCACGGACGAGCTTTACTGCACCCTTCATGAGGTCGCCTTTTTCCTGTTCGAGACAGTTCTCAAATTTTTCGAGGAGAGTCATAGCGTCTGCCGTTGACCCTGCAAAGCCTACGAGGATTTTACCGTCAAGAAGGGTTCTTACCTTTCGTGCTGTAGACTTGATTACCTGACTGCCAAGGGTAACCTGACCATCTCCTGCCATTGCGACACGTTTGCCATTTCTGACACACACTATAGTAGTTCCGTTAAACAGAACGAATCATTCCTTTCGTGTTTCTTGCGTTAAGATTATTAATTATGTGAATAATATCTCATTTGCCTATATTTTGCGAATAGTGCAATTAAATTAAAATTTTCCGGGTAATTAAATCACGTGTTAATTAATGCTATAATCTCTAACAAAAATTTTATTTCTGAAAGCAAAAGCAAAAATCATGAGCAAAGTTTTATTCATTAATCAGAAAGATTATACACAACAGGAAATAGACAGCGCAGTTCTCAGGGCATTCAATCACTTCGGGGGCGTTAATAATTTCGTCAAGTCAGGTGAAAGGGTTCTGCTCAAGGTGAATCTTGTCTCAGGCCACGACATAGCAAGACGAGTTACGACTGACCCGTCAATAGTGAGAGCCGTTGCAAAGTTGATTCTCTCAGCCGGAGCAACTCCCTTCATAGCAGACAGTCCCGGAATCGATAACTTCAAGTCAGCAGCAAAGAAGGCAGGTTTCATTGATATTGCCAACGAACTCGGCATAGAG
>JAFSQO010000070.1 GCA_017446645.1 Synergistaceae bacterium
GAAAAATAAACTCGCAATTTTCACGATTACTCTCTTGTGTATTCTGACAACTGGAGCTTGGGCAAGAACAGGCGAAGAACACATTCAACAATGGAATGATGTATTCGGCATAACTGACAGGGCATCGAAAGAAAACATCCGGGCTCTCTGGAAGACTGCTCAGGAAGTCATCGATGACTACGAGGCAGACTACAGGGAACTGCGAAAAAATTTCGGGTGGTTCACTTGGGGAAGCTACGGACACAGAAGCTCGCGGCTACGCAAATGCAATAGCAACAATTTTGTATGACGTTCATATTCTCGATGACTACTCGACCGTTAATCTCTCAGCTCTTCCGTCTATCGAAAGTATAGAACATGATTTAATGGAAAATGGATTTTCGAGGCTCATTGCAGGAGGAGAGAAGATAAGAAAACTTGAGGAAATTGGCTCAGAACTTAGGGCTTCAATCTGTGCAGGCAGAGGGCGCATTAACAGCAAACGTGCAGAACTCCTCATCAGTTCCTGCATTTCCCGAATACTACGATCCGCACAATACAATGTTTGCGTTGAACATAGCGATAGTATCTGTTCACAAGATAATTACTGCGAAGGACAGGCTGACTCTCGACCAGGAATACAGCACAATCATCAACAAACTGGCTCTTGGAAACATTGAGAGCGACTACGAGATGACGGGGCTTTACTCTGAGCTGATGAACTTCATCACGGGCAAGGGCATTCGTCAGGAAGAGGCTAAACGTTTTCAGGAACGCTATAACAAACGCGAACAGAGGCAAATTATCGACGCGTTGTCAGGAATACGTGCATACGGCGGGAACTTATGGAGCTGGCTGGGGAGTCTCGCAACATCTTGTATATCACAATACTTCAGCTACCAGACGGCCAAGGGCGAGCTGCTTGAAGGGCTTGACGATGAGCTGTGGCAGTTGAAGAAGGAGGAAATCGAGGACTGCAATGAACTTCAGGTGAAGCTGCTGAACTCGTCATGGAACTTGCTGAGGCAGTATAAGCTCCCGGATGACTACAGACTGACACAGGAGAGTCTTGACGGCTTCTACAAGGCAGTGAATGAGCCTGACCCCGCAAAACGTTTGAGGATGCTTCGGGCGCGGAACATTGAGCGTAATTTTCAGGTGTACCCGCCGTATTGGTATTACCGTGCGAAGGCGGCGCAGGAGTCGGGAGATGACAAGGAGTCTTTGCGGTGCTGGGACAAATTTGCAGAAATATGGCGGCCAGTATTGAGGAGTGATCCGTACAAGCTCGAAGAAGCGAAGTTCAGAGTACAGAGGCTTGCAGGGAATGTTAAGGGAAATCGTGAGGAGATTCGGCGTTTGCTGGGAGTGATTCAGGACAACACGAACGCGGGAGACTGGAGCAATAATCTCTTTGCTGGTGTGGCGTATTTCCTGCTTGGCGATAAGGACGAGGGTATTGCTTGTATTGAGGTCAATATTGATTTCGGGTACGAAGAGTCTGTGAGCGGTGCGATTCTTGCGGAGATGAAGAAGGGTGAGCTTGATGCGTTTACGCTGTATGCCTTGCAGAGAGACCTTGAGGCAGCAATCGATAACTCACAAACGAAGCAAGCCAACGTGAAACAGACTGAAATAACACAACAAATGAAGATTGATGATCTTGAAGTGAAGAGTCTGATTGATGAAGCAGAAGATAAAGAAGTAGCTGCTGCTTTTGTTGACTGGCTGAACGAAGGCGAGAACAGTACAGAAGCTATTAGAACATTTGAACGAATGGCTCTAACCAGCAAAAATCACCTCGTTTATGATGTGCTTATGTTCACTGCAAGATGTTCAACCCCTTCAACATCAGTTGACATCAAAATTAAAGCCTTAGATGAAAGATGGAGGAAGATACCCGTATCCGAATCAAAAGAGGACTTTAGCATTGCCACTCGCATTATGGATTACTACGCGGGAAAAGGGAAAAGGCAGCAGGCGGGCAAAATTTTTCTGGGGCTGGTTATTACTGGAACACGCTGGTACGTATTATAACGTCTTCAACGATAGAGTTCTGCAGGCAATACATTTTCTCCTGCCGTTTGCAGAGGAGGGACATTTTCTCGCTGAGTACATGCTGGCAGGCTGCTACTATAACAAGAAAGACTACGCTAATGCTATGAAATATTACTTGAGTTCGGCAAAGCAAGGATTCGCACCGGCATTTAGTGCTGTAGGAGCCTTATACTACGACGGCTACGGTGTCCCGACAGACTATAAGAAAGCGTACACATGGGTGTATGCCTATACCCTTTTCGAGAAAACTGCTGAGGACGATTTATGGAACGTGCCAATGTATATGTACAAGATCAACGGCAAAGGCTTTATATGGGACAGCGAACCGTTAATCTCATTGTCTGACCTTGAGGAAGCAAGAACTGAGGGACGACGAATGTACGAGGAAACCAAGAAGCGTAACGGCTGGGAATAACCTGGCACAAAGAAATCATTAGGCGGATAGGGCGACTCATCTGCCTTGACTTTTATAGTCCATCAATATACACTCTCCTCGATTTTAACCTATGTGGGGCTAAAAGAGCAGAAATTCATTTATCCTAAGGAGGAATTGCCTATGGCAAAAATAGTCCCAAGCACATTACAGTCTGTACAGCAAGTAGTCAACACAATTCAACGATACATTGCTCAATACGGAAGCATAAAAATTCCCGGTAACGTAAGTAACAGTAAAAGTTCTCATGATCTGATAAGCTATTTTTTCAGCTATATTTACTGTGGAGGGGTATACCATCCCATTGAAGGATGTTACATCAGCGACGTAGCTAATAAGATCGGACTGTCAAATGGAAACCTGCAGAATAATGCTGCTAGAAGCGTTCCGTGCGACCAGAACATAGAACCACAATTAACTTCCATAATGCAAGCATTACAGCAAATCGGTTATATTACGAAGTCAACTAATAACATGGTACTTACAACGCAAGGACGTAGCATTATAGCATAAGAGACTAACAAAAAGCGGCATCCCACAAAAGGACACCGCTTAACTTTTACTCTCTAGCCTATCTCAGCAATTAACTTCTCAACAGCCTCAACAGCATCAGCAGGCAGCTTATCAATTCCGCCGCGTTCAGTCTCTCTTGACTTGATGAAGTTCAACCTGTCCTGGAAACGCTTCTTTAACTGAGTCTTGTACTCTTCGTTCTTGAGGTCAGCGACAAATCCCGGAATTTCCATTGTCTTGATTCCTGTCAGATTGCCGAACGGTACCCAGTTAGCTGTGCCCTCGACAATGCGCTCGATGATCATGAGGGTGTTGTCCTTGCCTACAGCCTTGCCCATGAAGTTGCCTGTATTCAGGATATAGCAGTCTACTCCGTCAGAAATAAGCTGCTTGAATCTCTCGTAGTCCATGCCAAGCGGGTAGGTCCTGAAGGGGTTGGCGTAAGGCTCGCAGACTAATGCATCAGGGTCAACACCGGGTGCTAAGTTCTCTGCGCTGGTTCTCTTGGTTGCAAGGGTAGCTCCCAGAACAGAAGCAAGTGACGGGCCTTCGAGCTTTAACACAGGAGGCAGGGTCGGGTCTCTCATCAGCCAGAAAATAGCATTAAGAGGCTCATCGATTCGGTCGACTCTGTTGGGTGACCATAAACGTGACTTGATAGCGCGTCCGTTGCCGTTCCTAATGTCTTCAGTTACAGCGATTAACTTTCCGTCAGCAGTCTTAATGCAGCCGCAGTTCTGAAGGGTCAGAATGTACTTGTTGTCCGGGCAGCCTATCGGGTAATCTGCAACCTTGTCGAAGTATGTAGGCTCAAGGGCGATTGCGTACTTATCCTTGACGTTGACGACAAATGCATCATCGTGAAGAACCATGACATCATACTTGCCGTCATGCTTTGCGTGGGTAATCGTTGACTTGCCTGAACCTGAAAGTCCAAATGCTGCGACGACAAATTTTTTGCCTGAGCCGTCTTTCAGTGTGTAACGCTTGAGTCCGCCATGACATGATGCATAGCCGTTTCTTGCTGCAATTCCCCATGCAAGGGTCAATGTGCCCTTCTTAAGCTCGCCGAAATATCTAAGGCCAAGAACGATTGCGCAGTTCTCTTCAGGTGAGAAGAATGCGATTCCTAACGGGAACTGTTTCTGAAGTTCGGGGTCTCCGTGCGGCCAGTCAGGGTCAGCGACAAAGAAAATATCTCCGTCATGGTCTGAGATTCTGCGGGAGGCTTCATATCTGGGCTTGTAGGCTTCGTTGGCATACTGGAAGTTAATCATCCAGTTGTATAAATTGTTCTCGTAGCCTTCAGGTAAGACGATATGCGCGCTGGTCATGAAATCCTCGTCAAGTCCTACATAAGCGTCAGCCTGATAGAGTTTCCTATAACGCATATTGAAGACTGCCTCGCGGATAATCTTGCAGTACTTTGCTACATCAACGTCAGGATAACCGACAATGCGTCTTGCTGCTGCAGTTCGTCCAAATATTGCTCCGTCATTGAAGAGTAAGACGTTAGCACCCATTGGGAGTCCCTGCTCTTCGGGCTTGTAGACGGGCATTCCTGTAA
>JAFSQO010000071.1 GCA_017446645.1 Synergistaceae bacterium
GTCTAACCACTAACTAACATTTTAAGAGAAAAAGGGGAAAAGTCAAGTATACAGGGCGTTTCTTCTTACTACTAAAGTAGCGAGTGTTCACGCCGGGCTTATAAAATCACTCCTTTAGGTTATAATTATCGCAATTACACTTCAATTATTCCACGAAATAAAATTTACTTTATGGAGGAATTTATACATTATGGGAAAATTTGCTGAACAGGCAAAGGAATTACTCGAAGCAGTAGGCGGCCGTGAAAATGTTGCTGCTGTCTCTCACTGTATAACGAGAATGCGTTACGTTCTGGTTGACCCCAAGAAGGCAGACATTAAGCGCATTGAGGCTATATCGGCAGTCAAAGGCACGTTCACTCAGGCAGGACAGTTTCAGGTCATAATAGGCAATGAAGTCGCGGATTTCTACAAAGATTTCAGCGAAGTGTCAGGGATTTCCGGAGTCTCTAAGGCCGAAGTCAAAGCAATGTCCAAGCAGAATCAGAATATTTTGCAGAAATTAATGACATCAATCGCAGAGATATTCGCGCCCCTTATTCCTGCTATTGTGGTCGGCGGTCTTATTCTTGGCTTCAGAAACGTAATCGACAGTATGGAAATTTTCGGAGGAGCTACCCTCGTCAGTCAAAGCCAATTCTGGGCAGGCGTTGACCATTTCCTGTGGCTGTTGGGTGAGGCAGTCTTTCATGTCGGTATCCCCGTAGGAATTTGCTGGACAATCATGAAGAAGATGGGCGGAACCGAGATGCTTGGCCTTATTCTGGGCTTGACTCTCGTATCTGCACAGCTCACAAATGCATACGGTGTGGCTTCTGCACTTGCCAACGGGACAATTAACCAGTGGAACTTCGGCTTCATCAAGGTCAACATGATCGGCTATCAGGCTCAGGTTTTGCCTGCAATGTTAGCTGCGTTTACCCTTGCGTATCTTGAGAGATTCTTCAAGAAAATTATCCCTCAGGTCGTCCAGATGATTCTCGTTCCGTTCTTCAGCTTGTTATTCGCGGTAATGGCTGCACATTTCGTACTTGGCCCAATAGGCTGGGAGATTGGTTCATGGATTTCTTCAGCAGTCTATGCCGGTATAAGTGGCTCGTTCAGAGTCGTATTTGGTGCAATTTTCGGATTCTTCTATGCTCCCCTTGTTATTACTGGACTTCATCACATGAGCAACGCTATAGACATTCAGTTAATTGCAGACTACGGCGGGACTATGTTATGGCCTATGATCGCGTTATCTAATATTGCTCAGGGCAGCGCAGTTCTCGGAATGATATTTTTACAGAAGAGAAGCGCGAAGGCTAAAGAGTTGAATATCCCCTCTTGTATCTCCTGTTATCTGGGAGTCACAGAGCCTGCAATGTTCGGAGTCAACTTGAAGTACGTATTCCCGTTCTTGTGCGGTATGACCGGTTCATGTATCGCAGGAATTCTCAGCACAGCAACAAGCGTTACAGCAAGTGCAATCGGTGTCGGAGGTCTTCCCGGAATCCTCTCGATTCAGCCTGCTTCGATTATGTGGTTCGCTGTATGTATGCTGATAGCCGTAGCAGTTCCCTTTGTGTTGACTTACGCTATAGGCAAACGCAAGGGCATTGACGCTGAAGCCAACGAAGAGGCAGCTCTTGAGGAAGTTGCAGAGAAGGCCCGCTCTGAACATGCACCGATAGAGTTCAGGGCATTCTTGACAGGCAAGACCGTAGCAATCGAAGACGTACCTGACCAGACTTTTGCGGAGAAAGTTTTGGGTGACGGCATGGCGATTGAACCTGTTGACAACATTTTGCTCTCACCTTTTGATGCAGTTGTTGAGCAGACTATGGAGGGCAGCAATCACGCAGTAGGACTCGTAACGGACAGCGGACTAGAGATTTTGCTTCACATTGGACTCGACACTGTAGAGATGAAGGGCGAAGGCTTTACCATTCATGTCAAAGAGGGCGAAAGAGTCAAGGCAGGACAGGAGTTAATCACATTTGACCCTGAGAAGATCAAGGCAGCAGGTCATCCTGTTATTACTGTAATGGTAGTTACTAACGATGCTGATTATAAACTGCGCTTTGATACGGGACTTGAAGTCAAGGCATTCGAGAGCGTCATTGCTCATGCTGAGTAGGTGAAGCCATGATAAAAGATTTCAGCAACAGCACAGTCTACCAGATCTACATAAAATCCTTTTGCGACTCTAACGGTGACGGAATAGGCGACATCAACGGCATACGCTCCAAACTCAAGTACATTCAGAGTCTGGGAGTCAAATATATCTGGGTAACCCCGTTCTTCTGCTCCCCTATGGTAGATAAC
>JAFSQO010000072.1 GCA_017446645.1 Synergistaceae bacterium
ATCGCTGAACGTGAGAGAAAGGCAGAAGCAGAAGCTCAGGCAGAAATGGCCGAACTCATGCAGTCTTCTCAGGCTAACCAGCAGCAGCAGGATACAGAGTCAGCAGGTACTGAAGGAATTAATGCATCTGATACGAATTTGCTCGCAGTTGCAGAAATTCAGGAGACTTCAAAGCCAGAGGCTCAGACTCAGACTCAAGAATTAAACCAGAGTCAGGAGCAGAGTCAGAGTCAGAATCAAAAGCAGGAAGCAAAGCCCGAACCCGTGAAAGTTGTGGCTGTTCCTGTAAAGACTCAGGCTCAGAGTCAGCCTCAAGCCCAAGCAGCGAAAAAGCCTGAAACTATAGTGAAGAAACCTGCAGGCTCAAACTTGCCTCCCATTAAGCAATGGCGGGTCCAGATAGGTGCGTACACTTCAAAGACAGGTGCCCAGGAAGCTGCGAATAAAATCAAGAAGGCAGGATACAGAGCTATAGTCTACTCAAACCCCGCATCAAAGCATACTAAAGTCTGGGTGCTCGGCGGTACAGACAAGAAATCGGCAGAGAGAATATCTAATGCCATGAAATCTATGGGCTACAAGAGCAGCTTCGTTTTTCCTCCGGCAAAATAAATCATGACAAGTTTTGACACTCTTGAAGAAATTTTATACGCCCATTCAAGCAATAAAATCATTCCCGGTCTCGAAAGAATCTCGCGGCTTCTGGAGAGACTCGGGAATCCCCAGAACTCTTTTAAGGCCGTTCACATCGTAGGCACTAACGGCAAAGGCTCAACGGGTGCATTTATCTCGTCAGTCCTTAAGGAGTCAGGCTATAACACCTGCTTTTATTCGAGTCCCCATCTTGAGAGTCCCGGAGAGAGATTATTAATCAACGGCGAGGCACTTTCACCATCTGAATGGATAGAAGCTGCGAACTTGGCCGTGAGTAAGATTCTGCCAGATGATAAAGATTTGCCTTCATACTTTGAGTTACTGACAGCATGTGCATTTATTCTTGCACGCCGGCACAATATCGAAGCAGGAGTCATCGAGGCAGGTCTCGGAGGCAAACTTGACGCTACGAACTTGCTTGCTGATACTGCGTGTTCTGTCATAGCGTCTGTTTCGATTGACCATACTGAATATCTTGGCCATACCCTTGAGAGTATTGCGGGTGAAAAATTTGCTGTCATTAAGCCAAATACCCCGGCAGTGTTTTCCGGCCTTGATGAGTCTTTAATCGGAATGTTCAAGACTTTTTGCAGAGAGAATAAAGCCCTCCCGTTCATAGTAAGCGAGCAGGCAAGAGTCGATAACGTGAAAGTTTCTCCTGAAGGCAACGAGTTTGATTTTTACTCGCCTGATCTTGAACTTCACGGAGTCAGGACAAATTTAATCGGAGCCTACCAGATTAAGAATGCTGCATTAGCTTTATCTGCCTTGTCTCAGGTTCGCGAAGCATTCCCCAAAATTTCGCATGAAGCAATCTTGTCCGGAATGTCGAAAGCGTCCTGGCATGGGAGGCTTGAAATAATTTCTCGTGAACCTTTAATCATTCTCGACGGCGGACATAATTATGACGGTGTGAAAAATCTTTGCGAAAGCGTGAGAACTTTATGGCCTGATAAAAGAATCTGCGTGATTTATGCTGCGATGAGAGATAAAGACTACACGGGCTGCCTTGAGTTATTCAGTGAGAAATTACACCCTGCGGTTTACTTCACGACAGTACCGGGCATGAAGAGGGCTGCGGGGACTGGGGAGTTGCTTGACTCTGCGAAAAAATTTTCGTGGCTTAATGAACCAGAAGGCTTTGAACTTCCCGTTGATGCCGTGAACAAAGCCCTCAGTGATTCAAGTTATGATTTAGTGCTTGTGTGCGGTTCGTTATACTTAATCGGCTATATCAGGCCAAGAATCATTGAGTTGCTCGATACTTTCAAGGTCTTCACACAAAGGCAGTAACTCATTCAGGCGTGAGACTATGCGGTGCTGCTCTTCCAGTGGCGGGAGGGGGATTAATAAGTCATTGAGGCTTTTAGAGTTAAGAGTATTACCTTTTATAGCAGTTTTTATATCTCCGAATTGTGTAATGTATGGGAGAATGTGTAACAAATAATACTTCATAACTTTTGAAGAATCACGAGGATATATAGATATAATTGCTTCATTATGGACGGCATCAATACCTAGAATACTACAACGCCCTATTGTCAATTTGAAGCTCATTATCAATGTGCCGGCTTTCGTTATGTTACCCCTGAAGAATTTTTGTAAGGCTTGTTCTGTGATTTTCTCTCTAGTTTCAGATATAATTTTCCCTTGCTGCATATCTGATATAGTAACCCATGAAATATTGCCGTTCCAATAAACGCCGTCACTACGATAGGGAGTTTTGCCCATATAAAAATTTGCTATCTCCCCTAACTTAACCCATCGCCAACCCTCCTGACTCCCTCCTGTAAGTTCCCCCTCGATTGCAGCCTGAAGTAGAGCGTCCCTCATGTCGCCGGGAAATTTCTTTTTCAGGGCTTCGAGTTCGTTTTCGAGTGCCTCAAGCTCATCGATAAGGGGCAATATTGCGTCGAGACGTGAGACTATGCGGTGCTGCTCTTCCAGTGGCGGGAGGGGGATAAGATAGGAGAGCAACTCATTACGTTTTATGCCTTTAACTGTTGTCCCTGTACCTTCTATTTTTAGTGTTGAATAGAAGTATAGAAAATAATCCGCTAATACATCTTCAGAAAGCCATATAGCCCGCAAATCTTGATTTATTGCTGTAGGCTTCTTCAATCTTGCATATTTTCCCAATCCCATACGCATACAGATAATAATAGCTCCCGGCATGATAAGATTTGTTGCGCTGTGTTCGAGGCCCTTTTCTGATATGTGGTCTATAGTGTCTTCGATAAATCCATCTTTAGCGCGTGAGAAATCTTTAACCGACATCCAAGGGATATTACCGTTCCAATATTCAGCAATGCCTTTATGATGAATTGCACAATATAGTAATAGTATAATTTTTCCGGTGTTGACTATGACAGAAGATGAAAGATTAGCAAAGAACGAACGCATACGAGAAGCAAGCAAGACAACAAAGCTCCGAAGAAAAGAGCAGGTTTGTCGAGTTTGGCGTGTGAAAATTGACTTCTCTCATCTGAATTCACAGCAGCAGAACGCAATCAAAATGTTGTTCGTAGAAGCTAAGAGACTTCATAATGACATAATCACTTTCATGAAAGAACA
>JAFSQO010000073.1 GCA_017446645.1 Synergistaceae bacterium
CTGCCAGAATAAATCATGAAGACTTGCCGCCCATGATGCTGACGATGCTGTTATTAACAGTAAGAACGATGCAATAAGTTTCTTTGTCATTTGTACACTCCTTTATGCAAAGAATTCATAAATCCAGCCGCGATGATACATATAAGAGTTAAACAGTTGAAGCATAACGTTCGCCATAACTCCGCCGACTATGTCATCAGCCATAATTCCCCAGCCTCCCGGAAGTTTTTCCATAGAGCAGACAGGCCAAGGCTTGAGTATATCAATCAATCTAAACAGGAAGAAGCCTGGAATGATAAAACTCTTGGGCAATAGCAGCAACGTTATCCACATTCCGGGAACCTCATCGATATTCAAGAAGCTGGGGTCCTTCATATTAAAAAATTTCTCGGATTTATCAGTTGCCCAGACTCCTACAAGGCTCACGAGAACTATAGCCCACAGAGGAACGTCAACGAAGACGCTGACAAGACACGCTGCGAAAGAGCTGACAGTGCCGGGCATTCCTGACGGGATAAAGCCAAGACCGAACAAGCTCGCAATCCATACGTATACGGGATATTTTTGTATTTTCATGGTTAATTAATCACCTCACCGAATAAATCATTTTCTACACAGTCATAAATCCTTGCTTTGACAACATCGCCGAGTTTTGCTCTATCAAGTCCCGACACGCATACTAACCCGTCAACTTCAGGAGCATCGCGGTAACTCCTGCCCCAAATGTCTTTGCTCTCCGGGTCAGAGTCAGGTTCTTCGAGCAAGACATCAAGCTCGCGGTTTATGAATAACTCTCCCCGTGACTGTGAAATCTCGGATTGAAGAGCCAGCAGCCTCGCGCAACGTTCCTCGGCGATCTCAATATCTACCTGGTCAGGGTAGTATGCAGCCTTCGTGCCTTCTTCGGGTGAATAGACGAAACAGCCTAATCTGTCGAATTCTATCTCGCTTATGAAGTCCTCAAGCCTCGCAAAACTTGCCTCACTCTCACCGGGGAAACCTGTCATCACTGTAGTGCGTAATGTGAATAAATCATCAACGCTGCGAATGTACTTGAATATACGCTCTAAATGCCCTGGCTTCACCGGCCTGTTCATTCGGGTTAAAATTTCACTATCTGCATGTTGTATCGGTATGTCCAAGTAGTGCAAAATTTTATCTTGGCTCATCAGGAAGTCGATTAGCTCCTCATTTACTCTATTAGGGTGAAGGTACAGCAATCTCAGCCATGTCCCGGAAGGCAGTTCACGGTTCAGGGTCTCGATCATGGTGCGGAAGTTCGTCCCGCTGTTGAAGTCCTGACCGTAGACCGTCAAGTCCTGACCGACAAGGCAAATCTCTTTTGCTCCAGCAGCACACAGCATTAACGCCCGGTCAACCAACGGCTTCAGGTGAACGCTTCGTAATCGTCCGCGTATCATTGGGATAGCACAGTATGAGCAAAGTGTGTTGCAGCCCTCGCTGACTTTTAGGTAACGGGTCCAGAAGTTTTTGCTGAGTGCAGGGGCGATAGTCTTGCAGTTGGCATTAATATTGCCTCCAAGAAAGTTTATTATCTTGTCCCATTCTTCTGAGCGCACGAACAGGTCAACGTTTGGGAATTCACGCGCAAGTTCGGCACCGTAACGGTTATAAAGACAGCCTGCAACGATGAACTTCTTGATTGTCCCGTTTGCCTTTAACTCCTCGATGTCAAGAATTTCGTTGATGTTCTCCTTCACTGCATCCTGAATAAAGCCGCATGTATTGATTATCGCGACTTCCGAGTCATAAATATTATCCGTGATTTCGTGGCCATGCAAAATTAACTGGTGCAGCAAATTCTCACTGTCCGCAGTATTCTTCGCACAGCCCATACTCTCGATATGAATCTTCATGAGTAGTTAATAATTACTGCTTCTCGTACTCGCCGAAGCTCTCTGTGTCGATTGACTTAATCTCGAAGACCTTCTCAACACTGATGCAAAAGTTATTCGTAATCATCAGGTTCGCCAGCCTTGAGCCGTCTATCAGCATAATTCTTTCCGAGCGTGCATAGTTCACTGCCTGAGCCGAGAAACTTGCTGTCGTTGCAAAAAGCCCCTTGCCTCCCTTGTCTGCTATTGCCTTCACGAATGCCTGAATGTCGTTCTTGCTGACCTTCTTGACAGGTGATAACTTACGGGCCTGAATGTAAATCGGACTCAAACCCGGCTCGTTCTCAAGGATTACACCGTGAATGCAGTCATCGCCTGACACTTCTGTCGTGTATCTAGCGTTCTGGAATGCACGGTAACCCATTTTAGAAAGCAGGTCAATCACCAGCATCTCGAACTTGTCCGAAGGTATCGCCGCAGTCTTTCGCAAAACCTCGTTTGCAAGCTCCTCATTGAATTTCTCAAGGACGCTCTCAAGGGATCTCACTGACGAACTCGCAATATTTTCCTCTTCTTCTTCTTCATAAGCATCATCAGGCTCACGTGAAGGTATCGAGGTCGTTATCACAAAGTCTGACTCTGTATCTGAATCTGCGTCTGAGTCTAGTTCTAAGGCCGGTTCAGGTTCAAGATCATAGCTGGGTTCTTCGTCAAAGTTCCCGCTCGGCATAATGTCTTCTGGTTCTTGAGCAAGCTGCTCTGGTTCCGGGTTAGTCTCGAACTCTGAAGGGTCATCGTCTTCAAAGCCCTCAAGTTCA
>JAFSQO010000074.1 GCA_017446645.1 Synergistaceae bacterium
GCTTCAGGCTTGAATTGCGCACAATGCTTCAGGAGGCATGGGCTACGATATTCCCGAAAGTTAATCAGACAGTGGGAAGTCTCTCTGAGAAGAAATTGACCCGTGAGCTTGTCCTGCTTGCTGCGTTGCTTGAGAAGGCTGACCAGGGTTTTCTTTCATTAAGAAACGAGATTAAGGACGAAGCGTTATTAGTTCCGCCGTCAAATCAGATTGGTGCTGCAAAGAAAAATTCACTCGATGCTGAAAAATTATTCACTGACGAAGAGTTATATAATCTCTTCCGCGATGATTCTTCGATTTTGGCCAGATGGAACAGTGCAGTACTTGAGGCCGGTTTCCCTGCTTTCACTCCGAGTGCTGATTATTTACGTGAGAGCTTTAATTATCTGTGCAATATCCTGCGTGTTGCCGGGATTGACACTTTATCAGACGTGAAAAAATTCCTGGCTGACCTTGAAAATGATAATAAAGGCGTTAGACAATTGCGGACTATTCATGATACATTCACTAAGAAAGCGAACTGGCGGATGGATCCCTTCTCTGCGTTATTCCTGCTGGTGTTGAATTTCAAATGGGACGACCTGAAGGAAAAAGACCTCGTGAAGCTGAATATCAAGAAGGGTTCGGACAGAATTTCCGGCACTGACTGAAAATAATAAAGTAATAAGGAGGCAATAATTTAATGAGAAGCATAATCTTATGGGCAATAGTTTCGTACTTAATCGGTTCATTTCCGACCGGCTATGTCGTGACAAAATTATTTCACAAGGACCCTTCAGGCAAGCGTGACGGCCTCGATATCCGGACTATAGGCTCAGGGGCAATCGGAGCTACTAACGTGGGGCGTGCAATGGGTGCTGGCTGGTCATGGTTTACAGCAATCGTAGACATGTTGAAAGGGGCGTTTGCTCTTTTACTGGCTGCTCACATTGCTGAACCTGAGTCACAGCACATAATCGCTGCAGTTTCTGCCCTTGCTGTAGTAATTGGCCATAACTATCCCGTCTGGCTGAAATTCAAAGGCGGTAAGGGAGTCGCCACGACATACGGAACGTTATTCTTTATCTGGCCTTATAACTCTTTTGCTGTAGTGCTTTTATGCGGTGCGGTCTGGTATGCGGTGAGGTGGATGACCCGTTATGTGTCGCTTGCTTCTATGCTTTCACTTGCTGCGATGCCTGTGTGTTTTGCAGTGCTTGGAGCACCGAAAGAGTTTGTGATATTGTCTGCGATACTGGCTGCTCTGTGTGTGTTCAGACATAGGACGAACATAGTAAGAATAATGAAGGGAACTGAGAACAAGTTCACGCCTAAGAGCAAGAAATAAGAGAAATAAGATATGTAAAGAGTCTCCTGTGCATCAATCTCAAGCATCAATCAGGGGACTCTTGCTGTCTTGAAGGGGGCTTCTTAGAAATCACTCCCAGATAAACACTGCATTTACGACACATAAAACTAGCAAAAATAAAACTCATAAACCCTTGCTATGACTGCATTTACGCCCTGTTTTTGACAAAAATTTCACGCAAATACTTGATGGATTTATCAAATACCCCTATAATGATCGCCGTTTTAAACGAAACACCTAATTTCTATAAACACTAAATTTATTTTTTTAGGGAGGAATCTGTTTTGAAGAAATTGCGCATTTTA
>JAFSQO010000075.1 GCA_017446645.1 Synergistaceae bacterium
CATTAATACTATCTGGAGCCTGTTCTTTGCGACATGAGCCGACCCTTTTGGGCCTCCTCCGAAAAGTTTTTTCAAAAAATCCATGTATATTTCACCTCATTATTGTTTCTTGCGTTTGCCTGTAAAGAAGCTCTTTATCCTGCTCCATAAGCCACGTCCCGCATAACTCTCGAGATCCATTAAGGGCACGTCATGACCCAGCAATCTCTCGGCTATGTTCAGATAGGCATGTGCTGCAGGGGATTCAAGGCTTAAAGTCATAGGCTCACCGCTGTTTGTAGCACGAATGACATTTTCGTCTTCAGGAACTACTCCGATTAGGTCAATAGAAAGAACGTCAAGAATATCGTCTTTTGCCAGCATGTCACCGTCCTGAACCATGTTAGGGCGTAACCTGTTGATTATTAGCCTGATAGGGGATTTGCCCATTGATTCCAGCATTCCGATTATTCTGTCAGCGTCTCTCACTGAAGGGATTTCGGGAGTCGTTACGACAAGGGCTTCGTCAGCACCGGCTGCAGCGTTCTTGAAGCCTCCCTCTATTCCAGCAGGACAGTCAAGCAAGACAAAGTCAAAATCAGGTTTTAACTCTTCACACAAAGCTACCATCTGTTCAGGGTTTACTGCGTCTTTAGTCCTTGTCTGAGCGGCAGGGAGCAGGTACAAGCCTGGGACCCTTTTATCTTTTACGAGGGCCTGATTTAGCTTGCAGACCTTCTCGATAACGTCAATGAAGTTGTAGACTACTCGATTTTCAAGTCCCATAATCACGTCGAGATTACGGAGACCAACATCAGCATCAACTGCTACGACCTTTTTTCCGAACTTGGCCAGAGCTGCGGCAATGTTTGCTGTTGACGTGGTTTTGCCGACTCCACCCTTGCCCGATGTCGTTACTATAACACGCGCTGCCATTTAGATTTATTAAACCTCCTGATAATGAATTAATTATTTTTTATCGCCTGACAAAAATTTATTCTCTCTGATAACCGGCGTTCCGTCTTCAAGAGTTATTAACACGCTCTTACGCCAATAGCCTGTAGAGTTTGAATCAGCGTAACACAACTTATTTGCGATTCTGACCTGGGGAGTCTCAAAGCACCCTGCCCAGACGAAAACGTCCTCGCGTCCGAAGCCTCCTGCATGAACGACACCGAGTAATTTACCTGCAACGATTATGCTTCCTCCTGCAAAAATCTCTGCGCCGGGATTCAAGTGCCCCCAGACTATTACATCGCCTGTAACTTCGACTCTTTGGCCTGAACGCATTGAGCCTCGAATAAATTTTACTTTATCGACCGTAACTTTTGCGCGCTCGTCCTCGCATTCTCCGGGCAAATTTTCAGGGCTGGGACTCTCACGGACATTTACGTCAAGAGCAGGTTCATGAATGCACAAGCCAGCAGCCTGGAATAATTTCTGAGTGTCCTCATTAGTCGAAAGCCAAGCAGCAACATGAATGCCCTTCTCCCAGACTATAGAGTTCAGCATGTGAAGTATAAGCCTTCGGGAACATGAACGCCCTGCAAAATCCAGAGAGATAAACTGACCTTCAGGCAATTTATAACGCTCTGCAGGGATACGGCCAAGCGAGTTCACTAATACACCTTCGCTTAC
>JAFSQO010000008.1 GCA_017446645.1 Synergistaceae bacterium
AGAACTCGGCTCATTTGTCGCAGCCTCTTCCTCTTCGAGCCATACGACTTTGTTATTGGTAATAGTGAAGTCCTTGCCGTAAACGTAAGTCTGCTCGATGCCGTTTTCATCAAGCCCGACGATTTTGACGCGCTTGCTCAGTGTCCCGTTGTCAGTCATGGTGAAGCCCGAAATGGTTGCTTCTGTGTCACCGTATGTGCCTGTCTTAGTGTACACGTCATCCTTGTTCATGGTGTACTTGACTGTTACAGTGTCGCCGAGTGCTACTTCATTGCCGCGATCGTACTGCTTCCAGCGGATTTCGTTCTGATTGGTTATCGTGAAATCAGTCCCATACGTGTATGACGTTGAGCCGTTAGTGATCTTGACGTTGCTCTCAGTGCCCTTGCTCACAGAAAACCCGGTGAGAGTGTTTACTCCCATTGAGTTATAGTTGACTGTCTCGTGAGCCGTGAATGCTCCAGTGCCGGTGTAATCGCTCTTGAAAATTAGCTTATTGTCGACAACTGAGGCCGTAACATGAATCGGATTGTCGAGGGTCTTGAGTGTCGTATTTATCCGTGACTTCAGTGAGTCCAAAGTGTCAGTTGATTTCACCTCAACTCCGATTTTCTGCCCCCCTGCATTGATGTAAAGTGTTGAACCTGATACCCCGCTGAGAGTGTTTGCCAGTGATGAGTCAGTTATCTGCTTTGACCGGTTAATCTGAGCACTTGCCAACTGATTGACTTTGACGTTCCACACGTTGACTTCAGCGTCCGCATTTACCGTTGCAGTCAGGACGCTCTTGTATGAACCTGTGCCCCCTATGTTCTCGATTTCGATTTCCTTTGCCTTGTATGTTGATGGCAGCTTGAGTGAACTCATTGAAGACGAGATAGAGTTCACCATAACCTTCATTTCTTCAAAGAGGCTTTTCTTATTAGTAAGGTCAGTCTTCTTGGCAACCTGGACTTGAGCGGGTTTTGCAGCATTCGTGATGATTTCATCGATCATGCTCTCCCAGTCCATACCGGAGACTACACCGTTAATGCTCATTGATGCCATGTAAAAATCAACCTCCTGTTCTTGATAATATCCTGAATGATTTATCGGTGAGTTGAGTGAAAAATATTAATCACACTAGCAAGTCGCCCCTGAGCAAGTCTTCAGGACTCTGGCGTTCAACAGCTAATTTTGCCTCGCCGTTTTCGACAAAGACTACAGCAGGACGGGCCAGGCAGTTATAGTTGCTTGCCATACTGAAAGTATAAGCCCCCGTGTTGTAGAGTGCTATCAAGTCCCCAGCCTGTAACTTCTGAATCTTTGCGCCCTCGATTAGGACATCGCCCGACTCGCAGCACTTCCCGACGATTGAGACGTGAGTATTGCCTTCACGGTTATAGATCGCTCCTTCAGGGTTGCTGACACTTACTGCATTATATTCTGCGTTGTAGAGCGCGACTCTTGGGTTGTCCGCCATTCCTCCGTTGACTGCAATGTAGGTGATGCCGGGTAATTCTTTGATGTTCTCGACCCTGTAAATCGTAATGCCTGCTTCTGAAACTATCCAGCGTCCCGGTTCAAGAATTATGCGGGGAACTTCGAGGCCAAGACTCTTGCAGGATTCGTGTAATTTCTTCATGATTACGTCCGTGTAGAATTCTGACTTCATTGACTTAATTGCGGGATTAATCACAGCTCCGAAACCACCGCCGATATTTAATTCATGAGTCGTAAAGCCTAGAGAGTCTTTCAGGGTCTTCATGAGTTCGAGAATTTTCTCAAGTGATTTAGTGTAATCGTCAGTGTCAAATATCTGCGAGCCTACATGAAAGTGCAGTCCCCTGATGTCAAGAAATTCGCTCTTCATTGCGTAGGTGATTGCTTCAGGTAACATTCTGCCTTCAAGGGGAAAGCCGAATTTGCTGCCGGTCTGACCTGTTGCTATATATGCGTGAGTATGGGCATCGACTCCTGGTGCTACACGTATGAAAATTTTCTGGATTTTGCCCGACTCTTTTGCGTAGTGTTCGATGATTTGCAGCTCATCAGGGTGGTCAACTATTATGCGTCCGACTCCTGATTTCACAGAAAGAGCAATCTCTTCGTGACTCTTAGCGTTGCCGTTCATCTCGATTTTTTCATGGGGGAAATTAACACTCAAAGCAAGATTAAGCTCACCGAATGAGACGACATCGAGGCCAAGACCTTCACGCTCTATTAACTTTGCCATTGAACGGGTCAGGAAGGCTTTACCTGCATAACGTACCCTGGTGTTCTCCCAGCGTTCCAGAAAAGTTTCACGCAGTTCCCTGCACCTTGCCTTAATTATGCCTGTATCATAGACGTATAAAGGCGTTCCGAATTTATTTGCGAGTTCGAGACAGTCAACTCCGCCCCAATGAAGATTTTGATTCTGCAAAATAAAACACTCCTTGTGATAATATTATGCTTATTATATAGAAATAACGAAAAAGGGTATATAAATCAATTATGATGAATCTTTCTGAATGGGAGCGCGAAAATTTTTATAACTCAACTCGTCAGCCTGGTCTCACTGTTATTTTTCCGTCAAGGGAGATTTATTTCTCGCCTGAACTTCTTTATGCAATGAGACTGGAAGATGACACATGCCCAAAAACTTTAGATCAATGGTACGAATTATGCCACCCTGAAGATCATTCGCAGATTTCGATGTTCGAGAGGGCTTTGGAAAGTAACGAAATTTTTTTCTCGCAGACCCGTAAATTATATTGCGGTGACGGTCATTACAGGGCGTTCAGACTCGACGCTTTCATTCAGAGAAGTCCGGACGGCAAAGCAGTAAAACTCTTCGGCAATGAGACACTTGCTTTGAATGCATGGCTTGAACTTGCGAACGAAGGCGACAGAATCTATTGCGGAACGAAAACCCTCGAAGCTGTAAGAATTCAGGGTGCTATGACTCTCTTTGATGTATCGGCTTACGAGGACATGCAGCAGGAAAATCTGAGACTTAGACGTGAAATTCAGCGCAGAATCTTTGCACCTAGTCCTTCACTTGTAAAATTCTCTCACTCTGATTCAGAAGGCAGAGAGTCTTTTATCCGGACAGAACTTGAGGACAATATTAACGCAGCATTAAACGTATTAACCGGCAATAATCAGCTGACGGCCCTGCGAAGGTCACTTGGCGAGTCATGTCTGACGATTGGTGTTGCAGGATTGACCAGCAGCGGGAAGTCTACGTTCATGAATGCCTTGCTAGGTGAAAGGCTCATACCGGAACAGACGAAAGCTACGACAAATATACCCATTATGTGCAGAGAGGGCGAGTCACGGGGCGCGAAAATTTTCTACAGGGACGGCAGAATCGAGAATGTCAGCGGCGGCAAGTTGACAGCAGGTTACGTGAAGAACATAGCTTCAGAAAGTTTCAACCCGTCTAACAGGGCAGGAATTGCACGAGTTGAAATAACCATGCCTGGTGCGTTAATCCCTGAAGGTTTGTGTTTTGTCGATACTCCCGGCTTTGATGCATTGGCAAGTTCAGGCGGTGCAGCGTTGAGAAATATCTTGCCTGAACTCGACATAATTCTCTATATCACTCCTGTCAGGTCGCGTTTAAAGAGTGCTGATTACGAATTCCTGAAAGTTATCTTGAACGTGAACGACAGAATTATATTCGTAGTCTCCCAGATAGATTTGGAGCGCGATGACTCAGAAGCAGGGAAAATCATCAACTCAGCTCACGATAAAATTTTGGGCGATATAAAGTCAATAAGACATGACATGAAGAAATTTTCCAGTCATGACTTTGACGTGATACCGGTTTCAGCGAAGATTGCCCTGGAAAAATTCTACGACAAAAAATCTTCAGGCTGGAGCGAGTCAAATATCGAAGGCGTTATCAGCTATCTTGCTCCGTTGAGTGATGCTGCTTTTACCCGCGCTTTGCTGTCAAGGGCAGAACGTGCTCTCAGGATAATAAACTCTGTGATTGAACGTGAAGCAACAAATACGAACTTAAACTGGAAATTGCAGGATATTGCGGGAAATTTACGAAAGATTTTGTCAGGACGAGTGAATTTGCCCGAAGTCTCAAGGAGCAATTTATTCACAGATGATAAATTAACGGTTAGGACGAGGACCAGCCTGCTTGACTCGTTACTAAGCTCTATTAGAGAGTACGAATTCAGGACGAAATTTTTTGCCCAGCCTGCTATAAATAAATCACGAAAGATTATTTTGCTGGGTTCAGACAGGACTCAAAGCATGAAGTTATTTGCACGTCTTGCACATAATCTAGCCCTTGAAAACTTACCCGACGGAGGAGTGTCTTCAAGTGAGTGGCTTCATTCAGGGCATGTATCGCCTTTTGGTTGCATAAAGCTGCCGTTAATTGGGAGTGAGTATAATATACTGATAGCACCGTCAAACTTGAATATCAAGAATAATCCTGACTGGCATAAGTTATTCCGCGAATATGTCCCTGTAGTCAGTGTAGACCTTGCAAGGGTTGACTCAGGGCTATCGGATTTGGCATATTCTCCATATGTGACTGGGCTTGCGTTATCTCGGTGGGTTCTTGCCTTCGGGAATGCTGCTCTGTTTGACACGAGGCAGATTGATTTGGTCTCGCAGGTTCCTGAACGGGTTAAAGAGTTTACGGAGCTTAATGGCTTAAAGAGTCCTGACTGGTTCATATTCGAGAACTATAAAATATTTCAGCAATAAAGTGATAAGAATAATAAAGGAGAATGATTTGCATGACTGATAAAGTTAAAAGCGTAGAAGTGTATGTAGCAACTCACAAGAAAATTGATTTCGCACTGCCTGATTATTGCAGCAAGATTCAGGTCAACGCAGAAAGAAATGGTAAGTGGGAAGGGTATTTGCATGACAACGATAATGCAGAAGATAATATATCGCTCAAGAATCCGAACTATTGCGAACTGACTGCATTATATTCAATGTGGAAGAATTGCAGGGCTGATATTCAGGGGTTATGTCACTACAGGAGATACTTCAGCGGGATAAAAGCTTCTGAACGTAACGAATTTAATATTCTAGTATCAGAACAGGAAGTAAAGAAAGCTTGTATATCACAAGAAAATATTGTAGGTGTTCTTCAACATTATGATGTAATCCTGCTCAATCCTGATACACCTTACATTACATCTGATACTTCTATTACTGTTTTCGAAGTATTTAGAGAGGTATGTTATTGGAAAGATGTTCTCGAATTACGTAATGTCATTCGGGATTATTATCCTGGCTATTTAGAAGCTTTCTATACCGTAATGAATTCTGATCGTTATTCAAGATGTAATATGTTTATAGCAGGCCGAGATTTCGTAAATAGTTATTGTACATGGTTATTTGATGTCCTTGATAAAGTAGAGCAACGTATTTCTCTTGAAGGATATAATGCGCAGCGTGCGAGAGTTTTAGGCTACTTGTCCGAAATCTTGCTAAATGTTTATGTGCTAAAATTAAAGCTAAGATGCATGTATTATTGCAGGCTAAGAACTGTTGAAGAAAACATATGTAAAATACGATTTAGACGAATGCTTAGAGATATTCCTGGTGTTCTTAAGAT
>JAFSQO010000076.1 GCA_017446645.1 Synergistaceae bacterium
AATGGTAATCGTATTTTTATTACTCGGCCTGATAGTTTTTGCCCTTATCGGAGTACCCCTGGCGTTCTCGATAGGTGCGTCATGTATCACGTATCTTTCTGCTGTGAGACCTGTTTTCCTGACTATGATGCCTCAGCGTATCTGGAACGGAGTATACAGTGAGTTAATGATAGCTATGCCCCTTTTCATGCTTGCCGGTGAATTAATGAATACCGGAGGAATTACGAAGCGAATTATAGACTTCTGTATGGAAATTCTGCGGCCAATACACGGCGGTCTCGGTGAAGTCAACGTTGTAGGCTCTATGATATTCGGAGGCATTTCAGGGTCCTCAGTTGCTGATACGTCTGCACTCGGAAGCATATTAATTCCTGCAATGGAAAAAGAAGGCTACCCCAGGAGCGCAAGTGCCGGAATTACAGTAGCATCGTCTACAATGGGAATGATTATCCCGCCTTCTACACCTATGGTCGTCTATGCAATGGTCTCAGGTGCCTCAATCGGAGCGTTATTCATGGCCGGAGCAGTTCCAGGTTTGCTGATAGGTATATCCCAGACTGTATTAGTCTTCTGGTTCAGCGTCAAAAACGGCTGGCACCCTAAGCAAATACCCTTCTCGTCAAAAAGATTCTGGAGAGCAATGCTTGCTGGAGTTCCTGCACTCCTAATGCCGATATTTATAGTCCTTTGCGTCTCAGGCGGTATCTGCACAGCTAGTGAATCTGCCGGTGTTGCTGTGTTATATAGTCTGCTGGTAGGCTTCTTTATTTATCGTGAGCTTACGTTAAAAGATGTCTGGGCTGCACTCAAAAAGACGTTAATATCTTCGTCATCGGTCATGTTGATTATAGGCTTCACCCAGATTTTCACGTGGATATTGACGATTCAGAAAGTCCCTGAGATCGTAGCAAATTTCTTTATGAGCATGAATGTCTCGCGGGTAGGAATAGCCTTAATGTTTGATGTCTTAATCCTGATAATCGGAACGTTTATAGACGTAAGCCCTGCGATATTGCTGCTTACACCGATAATGCTGCCTGTCATGGAACACTTTGGAATTTCCGCGCTTCAGTTCGGGGCAATGATGATAACGGGACTTGCTATAGGGCTTGTGACTCCCCCTGTCGGAATGTGCCTCAATGCCTGCAACAAGATTAATCACATGCCCATAATAGATATTTTCAAGGGTGCTGCACCGTATATTTTATGCAATGTCATAGTGCTGGTAGCGATAAGCGTATGGCCTGAACTCACAGCGTTTTTGCCGAGACTGTTAGGGTATTAGATGAGATGAATTTAGGGCCGTCGGCTTAATGTCGGCGGTTTCTTCACAAATTAACGTGATACATATCATGCAAAAAGCTCTTTCCCGTCTGAGTCCTGAACACATGAGTCAGTGCCTTGTAATTTTTACTCACGGACTCGGACAAGTTTACGAGAATATCAGCTTCGAGCAAAATCTGATAATCCATGCCGCTTATATTATTGTAAGTATGATGATGGGCAATCAGATATTTGACACGCTGAATAACTTCCTGTGAAAAATTCCCGGATTCAATCATTAACTTTTCTGCTTCGGCTGGGCCTTCTGACTCTTGGGTCTTCCATGTGTAACTGCCATACTTTGCGATACTCACGGGGATTCCAATGTCGTGAAGGATTGCCGTTGTTTCGAGAATAAACTGCGTGTGCTCATCGAGTCCCTCAAGAGTCCCGATAAGTGCTGCCAGCTCGTGGACCTTCAAGAAATGCTGAATTCTTGCCGGGTTGCCTGACTCATAATGAATCATTGCCTTTATTAAATTTGCGTGCTGTAAGTGCATTAATCTCGCCTCCTTCCATATTATACACACACACAAAAAAAACGGGCGTTGGTGTGCCCGCTTGAAAAATTTATTTCTGATTACTTTATGAAGCCGACTTGCTTGCTGATTTCTGCAACTTGCTCGTCCTTCTTCTTGTTGTACTCGACTTTCTTTTCTTCAAAGTAGTTGCGTCCCTGAGCATCAATCGAGACGATGAGAGGCCCAAACTCTTTGACTCTGCAATTCCAGAGGGTTTCAGGCATTCCGAGATCACGCCACTCTGCCTTTACTATCTCTTCGACACAGACAGCAGCGACTACGGCATTACCAGCAGGGATAACGCAGTGAATGCACCCGAAATCTTTGCAGGCGTTGGAGGTGTTCTCTTTCATTCCGCCCTTGCCTACGATTACGCGGACTCCTGTAATCTTCACGAAATCATACTCGAATTTTTCCATTCTCATGGAAGTAGTAGGGCCTACTGAGACCATCTCGAACTTGCCGTTATCCGGGTCAATGGGTCTGATGATCGGGCCTGCGTGCAAAATTGCGTTGTTTCGGACATCAACAGGAATCTCGCGCCCTTCTTCAACGACTCTTCTGTGAGCAACGTCCCTGCATGTTGTGAGGCTTCCTGAGAGATAAACGATGTCGCCGATCTTTATGTCTTTCAGGTCTTCAGCACTGATTGGAGTTACTAAAATCTTTTTGCCGTCCCTAATTTCTACTGACATTATAAAGTCACCCCCGAATGTGAAAGAATTTCATAATTGAGGTCTTTGTCAAAAATTATATGACCCCTGCGATGGCTCCAGCACCCTACGTTGACAGCGACTCCGATTGCCGAAGGATGCCTTGCTGTGTTCTCGATGTTTACGCCCATGACTGCATACTTGCCTCCCATTCCCTGAGGGCCTATGCCGATTGCGTTGATCCCGTCTTCGAGTAATTTTTCCATTTTGGCAGCTCTCTCGTTGGGATTATGAGAGCCGATTGGACGCATAAGGGCCTTCTTAGAAAGCAGTGCAGCAGTCTCAACTGAAGTAGCTACACCGACACCGACAAGAAGGGGAGGACATGCATTAAGTCCGTAAGTTGTCATGCGGTCAAGGACAAATTTAGTAACGCCTTCGTAACCTTCGCCGGGCATTAAGACCATTGCGTGACCTGGAAGGGTACAGCCGCCGCCAGCCATGTAAGTATAAATCTCGCACTTGTCAGAGTGAGGCACTATATCCCACCATACTGTAGGAGTTCCCTTGCCTACGTTCTTGCCGGTGTTGTACTCGTCAAAAGTTTCGACTGAGTTATGACGTAAAGGAGTCTCAAATGTTGCCTTGATGACTGCTTCTTTTAATAACGCTTCAAGGTCATCGATTAACGGGAATTTAGTTCCGCACTTTACCCAGAATTGCAAAACGCCCGTGTCCTGACATGAAGGACGGTTTAATTTTACGGCGAGTTCCTGATTCCTGAACATCGTATCGTAAATTACTTTTGCCATTGGGCTGTCTTCTTTCTCGCGAAGTTCCGAGAGCTTTGCGATGACATCATCGGGAAGTTTCTTCGCTGTGTGGCCGACAAACTTTGCGATCATGTCCGTCATTTTTTCGACTTGGTTCATAAAAATTTTACCCCCTTTGTGATTTATATATTATGCCGCCGGGAAGAACGGGAAGGCCATTGGCAATAATATCATGCTTACTATCGTTGCGATTATGATTAACGGCAGACCTGCTTTAACATAATCCATAAACGTATAATCACCAGCTCCGACTACCATTGTGTTTGCAGGCATTCCGATTGGTGTAGCATAGGCGCACGAACCTCCGATTACGCAAGCCATCAAGACAGCTCTGGGATCAGCGTTCATTCCCTGTGCAATAGAAAGGCATATGGGAGCCATTAATGCAGTTGTCGCGGTGTTGCTCATGAAATTAGTCATTACACAGCAGAGAATAAACACAACGAACGTGAACATTGTTGGAGAAGGATTTTCGCCAAGTGCTCCGATTACTTTTTCGGCTATCATTCTGCCTGCTCCTGTCTTGTCGAGGGCTGCTGCAAGTGAAAGGGTTCCGCCGAATAAGAATATTGTCTTGAGGTCTATTGATTTAAGCGCGTCATTCTCTGAGATAACACCAGTCAGGATTAAGAGGATTGCACCGACACAGCCTGTGATGCTGAGAGAAATATGAATTTGCTTCTCGAAGATCATTCCGAGCAACGTAGCAACGAGAATAATGAGCGATAAATTTTTCTTCCATTGAGGAACTGCGCTGAAGTCCTTTGCCTCATCGAAGACTCCCTCGCCTTTGGGGTCATGATTGGGCAATAAATAAAAACCTAACGTTGCATAGAATAAAATTCCCACAATCAAGATCGGTCCGCCTACAATTGCATACTCAAAGAATCCGAAAGTAGGCAGGCCAGCTTTATCGAGCGTACTTTGTGCTATCATGTTACCGGGAGCACCTATTAATGATAAGTTGCCTCCCATTGCAGCTGCGAAGACCAGGGGCATCAAAAGCCTGGAACGCTTGAACCCTGACTTTGCAGCAATTCCAATTACGACAGGGATTAACACTGCTGCCGTTCCCGTGTTGGAAAGTACTCCGCTCATCAAGCCGACGAGGGTCATAATCGCCACGATTAACATTCTTTCAGAACTTGCGAACTTCGTAACAAGACCGCCGATTTCGTTAGCCATTCCCGTCTCGAACAAAGCACCGCCGACGATGAACATTGCAACAAAAAGAATAACGTTGTTGTCAATGAAACCTGCGAAGGCCGACTTGATGTCAAGCACCCCAGTCAATACAAGACCAATGCAGACGATCATGGACGTTAAACCCAAGGGAATTTTTTCCGTGACGAACATGATTATCGCAAACGCAAGAAAACATAAAGTAATAACAGCCGGACTCATGAAGAAAAAAACCTCCTAACAAATTTAATTTAAAATGTAAAATTATAAATATTGTATCCAGTTAAAATAAAAATTGAAATTGCGATAATAATAAACATGAAGATTAAAAATGTCAATAGGGAATTTTTATTTTTCGTAGCGGGTCAGAATATCATTCATGCTTCTGATTATGTGCTTCCTCATTTCGAGAGCCGCCCCCTCTGAATCGTAGGCCCTGAGTTTTTCAAAAATCTTTTCGTGTTCAGACTGAGATTTCTTAGCGTACTGGCTTCTGGTTGTCCTAAGTCCCATTGAAAGACCGTTCCATAATTCAGAGAGCATATTAACGAGGCGGGGATTTCCTGACGCGAGCCAGATGTTATAGTGAAATGACTGGTTGTAATCCGAATAATTCCCTGTCTCTGTCAAGGCAGCGGCTGAATGAGTCATGCAATGTTCGATTTCCGTCAAGTCGGCTTTCTTCTCACATGCAAGGCGGCACGCTTCGGCTTCGAGGGCTGTACGGATTTCAAAGTGATAGCGGATATTTTCTTCTGTCATGCCAAGAACTACTGCACCGCGATTTTGGGCAAGCTCGATTAGACCGTCACGCGCTAAAATCTGGAAGGCTTCACGCACTGGTGTTGCTGAAATTCCCAGGGCATTGGCCGTAGCTTCAAGGGTTAGGACTTCTCCGGGCTTTATATTTTGGGTGATTATTGCTTCACGGATTGATGCAGCTGCCTGCTCTCGAACCGGTAATAATTTGACAGGTTTTAGATTCAACATGATGATTCTTCCTCCTCAGCATTTTTATTTTCTGTCCTGATATGAATTAATTCATCTGCTAGGACTTCAAAATAAGTAACATAACACGACTTTAACGTGCTTGGTTTTCTCAATGAGAGTCTCAGGGTCTCAAAGACTGGATTTATTTTTGTGCCGTCAGAATGTTTCAGAACGAATACTAAATAAGTCTCTGTAATGATTTCAAGAAATTTTTTTCGTAACGGCGTATTTATGTTCTTGTACAGCTCCCTGTGAAAATCTGCCTGGTTCGTTATTAGTGAGAGTTCCGTCAGTCTTTCGCAGGAAAAGTTTTTTATGGCTTCAAGTTCAAGCAGTGACATATCTGTGAATAAATCTTTTATTGCCTCGTCATCAAG
>JAFSQO010000077.1 GCA_017446645.1 Synergistaceae bacterium
CTTCAAGCTCGACACAGGACTTTTCGCGTTCTTGGCCGCAAGCGTCTTGATTCTCACGGGCTGTGCTGACGAGAAGAAGGCCATCAAGGGAATCCCTTGGGGGACTCTGGTATTCATCTGCGGCGTTGGAGCTTTGGTCAACGTAATCAACAAGCTCGGCGGAATCAAGCTAGTTTCGGATTACCTTTCGAGTCTGATGAGTGAGAACACTGCAGTCCCGATAATGTCAGCAACTTCCGGGATTCTCTCATGGGTAAGTTCGACAACAGGAGTCGTAATGCCTGCACTGCTTCCGATTGCGCACAACGTCTCGCAGACTTTCGGAGTGAGCTATGTTGAACTGATGTCCGCAATAATTGCAACGTCATTCGCGGCGGCAATCAGCCCTCTTTCAACCGGCGGAGCGATCATAATGTCGTCATACAGTGCGAGCAAAGAGACAACAACCGAAGAGATGAACAAGATGTTCACGACACTTTTCCTTTTGAGCGTTGCGAATGTTTTTATTAACGTGCTGATGTCATGGCTGGGTGTCTTTAATCTCGGTCATCTGTTCTATTAGATAGATACACTCCTCATATGAAAACTTCCCCTCGTCGCGAGAAGCTGGGGGAAGTTTTATTTTGTTTGACAATACTTAACTAACATGATAACATCTGCATGCATTAGAACCCTTGCCGCTTGGAGAGGGTGAATAAACAAAGGAGCGAATGAGTTTATTATGAGATTATTTGAATTTGCATTTTGCAGCAATTACGACAAGAAAATACAATGGCTGTCAGGTTTATGCCCAGAAAAATGGAGCTTCGGCTCATCGTCAGACAATATCATTCTCAAGAATTATGTAGATCACACTTTTTCAAAACTTTATGAAGAGAATAAAGTGCTTGAGAAAGATGAATATGCAGTGTTTAATACCGGCCTGTATTCAGAGTATTATGAGACAGTGTACGCTTATTTCAAGCAAAATAATAATGCGAATAAGCAAAAATGGTTTTTAGATGGATTTTATACCGAGTATCAGCTTGCTTCTTTAGGAGTATCAGACAAGCCATACAGGGCAAATTATTTTATGAACCCTGCGGATTTAGTGTTTGATACGAACTGCGAAATAGTACCGCAGTATCAGCATATATTTGGTGATCCGGAAAATTTTCTCAGGCTTCCCGATTCAATCCGTAACAATCCCAACAAACGAATGTTATTTGACGGAGCCATAGCGCATGCAAAGAGAATGATTGATGCGAACTATAAAAATGCCGTACCGCAGTACTATAAGGGAAAGATTCAACTGCTGATTCCCATCTGTTTGATAAATCAGCAAACGCCAGATTTGGCTTTAGTTGTAAGCAAGAATGATCTTGGCAACCAGTATTTAGGGCATACATGTCTTACGTTAGATATGGCTTATAATAATGCACGACTCATTGCAAAACCTGATAGCTTTTGGCTGAAGCCGTAATTCTTTGGCGCAGTCATGGCTATTTTGCTTGACAAGGCTTGATGATGTGTTACAATGACTACACTTTAATATATTTGTGTTAATTAATATTATATATGTTTGCATGATTATTCTTTGAGCCACAGTCCTTTGTGGCTCTTATTATTTGATTACTTTACTCACGGCTTCTTAGTATCGATTCTCACTCGCCCTTCATTCAGTTTTGCAACCGCAAGTATGACATAATATTTTTCAATTTCATTACCCTTGCCGGCTGCCTCTATCCTGATAGTCCCTCCGCTGAAACCTTTCCGGTCAATATCGTAGACTTTATCCCCGTCGTTCTCATCTACAAAACGACAACCATCAGACGCTTTGAAAGAAGTATCAGTATTTGCAGAATCGCCCCAGTTGACAGTTAGATACTCTCCATCAACTTGAAGGGTAAAATTCTTATGTATTCTGTCTGCCTTCTGCATCTGCCGATAAATATACGCCTGCATTCTCTCGGCTTCACGCTTGGCCGTCTGTTTTGCCGAAGTAATCGACATCATAGCAACACCTGTGATCACTGCCATAACAAGCATCGCCGTCATAATCTCCACCAGCGTGAAACCTCTGCGCCTACTTCCCATGAGCTGTTCCCTCCGTTCTTGTAACCATTATGTCCTTCACCTTTAGAATCATCTTGAAGACTTTGCGCTGTAACTGATCCTTTTGTGAAAAAGGAATCATAACACTATCGAAAAGTCCGCTCTCTTTTAAGCCTTCACTCATCGCTATAATCTCTTTATCACCCCTTGCCTTCCCGTCAATAACAACAGTTACGCCGCCTAAGAGCCCTTTCGTAAAATCAGCGTTGTCGTACTTTATTCCGTCCTTTACGTTGACTTCAATGGCGTTGAGAACTTCAAGAACGGGCATGTCGTTCTTCAAAAATTCGAGAATCTGCTCGGTGTGCTGCCTTCGTTTTTCGAGCTTGGCGTTCTCCTTCTCAAGTTCCTGCCTCTTGATAGTCAGAGTACTGACATTGCTCTGCATGTCCTCAATGTCTTCGCGTATTCTGTAATTCATCAGGAAAGCATATGTGATAGTCCCGGCTGACATCATTAGGAATCCAGCCAGAAGCCCCCAGAGAATCAGCCTGTTAGGGTTGAACGAGTAGCGTCTTCGTTCAAGCTCGATATATTCTGCCGGCCTGAGATCGAGTCCGCTTTCGGGGTCTTCCCTGAGAGCCAGCCCCATCGCCGCATAAAACGGATTATCGATACTGGTAACACTCATCCTCGCGTCTTCGCTGAGCTGTAAATCAATGTTAGCGAGAACGATATTGTTCACTTGAACGTGCCTGTACTGTGTCCCTATGAACTGTATCGTGTTCAGAATGTCCTGAAGGCTGCTGAGTTTGTTGAGTGTCCTGAAGAATATTCCGTATCCTTCCCACGTTGCAATGATGTCGTGATTGTCAGCGAAAATGCACAGGCCATCTTTAATTTCTGGAACGGCCCGGAGCATTGCGAAGTTCAAAGGCTCGATTGCTCCGGGTGGAATGTCAGATCTCTTTGCGATTTCGAGAACTTTATCGACCAGAGATTTTTTTGTTGTTGCCGCAAGAACCGAAACTTTATCTTTATCGTTCGAGTCAGCCGGTGTCTTTATGATTATGGCATCGAATACCGTGTCAGTTCTCGAAGTGAAGTATTCCTCGAAGTTAAGGTCAATAGTGCTGCGAATGTCCTCAATGCTCATTCTTGGGAAGCTCAGAGGCCGCCGAATGACGGTATCGCTTGTAGGGAGTCCGATTGTTACGGGCTGACGGATTTTGCCGGTTTTCTTTTGGAGGGACTTGAAGCCTTCCTCAAGCATTCTGAAATCTTTAATGCTTCCGTTGATGACGCAGCCTTCAGGGAGTGCGACAGAAGTTTTCCGCGCAACCTCACCGTCCTCGTCAAGTTCGACAAAGTAGAGGAAGTTGTCGTGAATTGCAAGGCCGGCAAAATTCTTCTGGATAATTTTCTTCCCTGCTCCGAACGGCATTAGAACCACACCTCCTGGAATGAGAGAGTCTGCAACTTA
>JAFSQO010000009.1 GCA_017446645.1 Synergistaceae bacterium
ATGTTTCTGCGAGTGATTTACGGCTGACCTCAATAAAATCTTCGTCTTCTGCTCCGGTTAATAACTCAAGTATGTGCATTTCTATGTCATGTGATAAATTCTGCATGATAAAATATTATTCTCCCTTCATATAGCTCATATAGCTCACGGGTAAGAATTATATCAACAGGTCAAATATAATCAATAGCAAAATTTGGGTAATAAACAAAAAGCCATTCATTACCCACTGTGATTTGCTACTCTACTGTAACGCTCTTTGCGAGATTTCGGGGCTTGTCAACGTCCAACTTTCTGGCAACTGCAACATAATAGCCCATTAACTGCAAGGGAATTACTGCTAAACTGGCTGTAAAATGCTCGTCAGTCTCAGGAATGTGAAAGACAAAATCGGCTTCGTCCTTCAAGACATCACAACCTCTCGGCGACACTATGAAGATATAACCGCCACGGCTCTTGGCTTCAAGCATGTTGCTGGCTATTTTCTGGTATAAATTTTTCTGGGTCATTACACCTGCGACTAACATGCCCTTCTCGATTAGGCTTATCGGTCCGTGCTTCATTTCACCGGCTGCGATTGCTTCACTGTGAAGATAACTGATTTCCTTCATTTTGAGGCTGCCTTCCATTGCTACGGCGTAATCTATATTGCGTCCCAGATAAAAGGCGTTTCGGGCATTCACAAACCGTGCTGCAATTCTCTTCAAGACACCGGCCTCGTCAAGTATCTCGTCAATCTTTTCGGGTAATTTCTGGATTTCCGTGATTAATGCCTCGTATCTTGCATCATCAAGTTTTCCGCGAACTTTTGCCAACTGTATCGCTATCACGTAACATGCGATTAACTGGGCACTGTATGCCTTTGTCGTTGCAACTGAGATTTCGGGGCCTGCCATTGTGTAAAAAACGCTGTCGGCTTCACGGGCTATCGTACTGCCTACAACGTTGATTATGCCTAGTGTCTTTATGCCGTGTTCATGAGCCTTTCTCATTGCTGCGAGTGAATCTGCTGTCTCGCCTGACTGGGAAATTATGACTGCAAGGGCGTTCTCATCAAGCGGCATGTTTCGATAACGGAATTCCGACGCTAATTCAATCCTGACGGGAATTCCCGATAAATCCTCGATTACGTACTGAGCTACGGCTGCAACATGATAGGCTGAACCACATGCTATTATGTAGATCTGCGAGAGTTTGCTGATTGCCTCGTCCGTCAAATTAATTTCAGTCAAGTCAATTTTACCGGAGTGATAGACTGCCCCGAACGTATCTTTTACTGCTCTGGCCTGCTCGTGAATTTCCTTCATCATGAAGTGGTCAAATCCGCCTTTTTCGGCTGATTGAGCGTCCCAAGTTACTTCGCTTAATTCTTTGGGTTTCGCATAGCCTTCTGTGTCAAAGAAACGCACTAATCCGCCCTTGAGCTGCACGATTTCCATATTGTCGAGATAATAGACCTGCTTTGTGTATTGCAGAATTGCAGAGACATCTGAAGCCAAAAATGCCTCGTCCTCACCCTGACCTGCGATTAGGGGCAAATCCTTGCGCGCTCCCCAGACTTCGCCGGGCCTGTCATGAAATAACAGCACGAAACAGTATGAGCCTTCGATTTCCCGGATTGCACGAGTTAATGCCTTTAACGGGTCATTCTCCTGCTTATAGTAGTAATCGATTAACTTCACGGCTGCCTCTGTATCCGTCTGCGAGTAGAATCTGTAGCCGTAACCTGAGAGTGTATTTTTTATCTCGCGATAGTTCTCGACTATGCCGTTATGGACTGCTACGACACTCATGTCATCGCTCCATAGGGGGTGGGCGTTGGTGTCTGAGGGTACTCCGTGAGTTGCCCAGCGCGTGTGGCCTATCCCGCAGGTGCCGGTAACGTCTTCACCTTGAATTTTTGCTTCGAGAGCCTGAAGTCTGCCCTTGTTCTTGACGACTTTTATGTTGCCATTCTCTAAGACTGCTATACCTGCTGAATCATAGCCTCTGTATTCGAGTTTTGCAAGTCCTGATAATAATATTTCGCTGGCCTGATGATTGCCCGTGTAACCCAGTATTCCACACATTTTGCTGTCTTGTTGCTCCTTTCGTGATATATATATATCTTCACAAATTCGGGGCTTATAGTGATAATAACTCACGGAGAAGCGTTCCGGGGTTCTTAACCGGAGCGAGGCTTGCCAGGGGGACTTCCTGAAGCCTAAATATATCTTTAGGTGAAAGGAGGTGAGGCCAATGAGGGACATGCTCGACGGCACAATAAAACTGCTGCAGATCATCGCAACTTCCGCAACAGTCATTGAGCTAGTTTTACGGCTCGTTCGTTATTGGTTGACCCGATAAGGGTTAGTTCTCATTACTAGGACTTACCTGAGTAGGGTTCCACACCCCTGCTTGGGTAGGTCTGATTTTTACGCTGTCCGAACTTCTCCCGGACGGCAATATTATATCACCGTGTCACTTGCACTTTTGCACTTGCAAAAATCTCATTCACTGATACAATATTTCACGTTAAAGCCCGGGTGGCGGAATTGGTAGACGCGCTAGATTCAGGTTCTAGTGGGGGCAACTTCGTGGAGGTTCAAGTCCTCTCTCGGGCATAATATCAGAAAAATTACGGATTTATCCCCGTATTCCTTGACTTGTTCAACTATCTTTGCTATTATCCCGCATTGCACTATTAAAACAATAACCAAACTATCAGGGAGGTTAGTAATGCCTGAGTTTGTCCCAATCAGTAAAACTAGAAAGCGATACACTTTCGGACGCGCTCATGATGTTATAGAAATGCCTGATATGATTGAAGTTCAACGTGCTTCATATCGATGGTTTTATCAGGATGACGTTGACCCCGATTCAAGAGCGTCTCAGGGTCTTCAGGAATTGTTAGAAGAGGTTTTCCCGATTGAGAGCTATGACGGAAATTTTGCTCTCGAATTCGTTAGATACAC
>JAFSQO010000078.1 GCA_017446645.1 Synergistaceae bacterium
ATGATGTCGCAATTAAAAATACACCTCCTGATTTATTTTGTGCGTGTTACTGCGTTTCTTTTTTAGACCTGCTTGACTTAGCTTTTGCCTTGGGCTTAGTCTTTGTCTCAGCTTCTGCTTCTGATTCTGTCTCAGTCTCAGGCTTCTTAGCTTTGGGCTTGGACTTTTTAGTCTTTGCTTTAGGCTTTTCTTCAGCTTCAGGTTCATCTTCAGGTTCTGGTTCAGATTCTTGAGCTAGGTCTTCTGATTCAGCTTCGGCTTTCTCAGCGTCGTCCGGGTTTACTGCTTCTGTTTCCTGCTCTGACTCAAATTCATCTTCATTATCGTCATCGTCAAAAATGTCATCAAGAGAATCAGAATCAGAGACAGCACCGGGTTTACTGGGTCTCAGGGCACAACCCAGTGATGCAAGTTTTGCCTCAATTTCGCCGAGAGACTTTTTGCCGAGATTGCGAATCTTCAGCAGGTCATCTCTTGATCTCTGGACTAAATCGCCGATTGTGGCCATTCCGCCGCGTAACAGGCAGTTTTCGCTTCTGATAGTCAGTTCAAGCTCATGAATCGGATGACTGAACCATTCAGATTCAGAACCAGCTATTATTGCTCCGGTGCCTGCAGGTTCTGGTATTACAACAGGTTCAGGAACAGGTTCGACTACCCTTTGAACTTGGGGAGCCTGTTCAACAGTGTCAGCTATTTCCTTGAAGTAACTTTCAGCGAGTTTTGCTGCCTCTTTCACTGCGTCTTCCGGAGTGATTGCCCCGTTAGTCCATACTTCGATAATGAGTCTTTCATAGTCAATGCTCTGGCCGACTCTTGCAGGTTCGATCTCGTAATTTACGCGCCTTACCGGTGAGAAAATAGCATCAGCCAGCATAGCGTCAACAGGCAGGGGAGGGAATGCTGGCCTCTCGCGTTCTGCAGAAAGGTAACCTACGCCCTGCTCGACATAAATTTCCATTAATAAATGCGCGCCCGGTTCAAGGGTGCATAAAATTCCATCGCCGAAGAACTCGAAATTATTATCCCAAGGCATATCTTTAGCAGTGATTACTCCGGGATTTTCTGAACGTGTAAAGAAATCTTCGGGCAACACGTCCGAGTCAAGAGTGATTATCTTGTATTCGCCCGGCCCTAAATCCTGCTTTGTCCTGATTGGAATATGCTTCAGGTTCATCAATATCTCGATTACGTCCTCCCGAATGCCCTTAATCGTGCTGAACTCATGAAGGACTCCGACGATTCTGACGGCAGTAACGGCAGCTCCCCTTATTGACGACAATAAAAGCCTTCTAAGGGCATTTCCCAGAGTATCTCCGTAACCCCTTTCGAGAGGCTCGAGATACAATAATCCGTAGTCCTGCTTTTTCTCTTCGATATAAACTTTAAATCTGGTGTTCTCCAAATTCTGGAATCTCCTTATTTAAATTACCTGCTTAATTATACGCGTCTCCTCTTGGGTGGTCTGCACCCATTATGAGGGATCGGCGTAGCGTCCTTAATCAAGTTCACCTGCAACCCTGCTGCCTGAAGGGATCTAATAGCACTCTCACGGCCGGGTCCTGGGCCTTTGACGATTACATCAATTTCCGTAACGCCCTGATCCTGAGCACCCTTAGCAACCTGCTGGGCTGCAATCTGAGCTGCGAACGGTGTAGATTTTCTCGTTCCCTTGAAGCCTACATTTCCGCCGCTTGCCCAAGTGATTATATTTCCGCCTCTGTCGCTGATGCACATAATCGTATTATTAAAAGTCGAGTAGATATGTGCAACACCGTAATTTATGTTTTTCTTCTCGCGCCTTTTGCCTTTACGAGCCTGCGCTGTTCTCTTTGCCAACTTTAACTTACCTCCTGATTAACTTAACACGTTAAGCTGCCTTATTTAGTCGCCATTTTCTTGTTAGCAACTGTCCTTCTTGGGCCTTTGCGGGTTCTTGCGTTAGTCTTGGTCCTCTGACCTCTGACTGGAAGACCCAAACGATGACGCTGTCCGCGATAACAGCCAATGTCGATTAGGCGTTTAATGTTCATAGCGATTTCACGCCTGAGATCGCCTTCGACCTTGTAATTATCTTCGATTTCACGGCGCAACTTCTGGGCATCTTCCTCACTTAAGTCCTTGACTCTGATGTCAGGATTCACACCCGTTGCAGCTAAAATTTTCTGGGAGGTCTTGAGGCCAATCCCGAAAATATAAGTTAACCCGATCTCTACCCGTTTTTCTCTGGGTAAGTCTACACCTGAAATACGTGCCATTTAATTACCTCCTGACACCTTGTCTCTGCTTGTGTCTGGGATTTCGCGAGCATATTACTCTCACGACTCCATGACGGCGGATTACTCTGCAAAATTCACAAATAGGCTTTACTGAAGGCCCTACTTTCATGATTTATTTACCACCTTAGAAAACTTAGAAATAATAACTACTATTTATAACGATAAATTATTCTTCCCCTGGTTAAATCATAAGGGGAAATTTCGACAAGCACCTTATCACCGGGTAAAATCCTGATGAAGTGCATTCTCATCTTGCCGCTGACATGAGCCAAAACCCTGTGACCGTTCTCAAGTTCAACTCTGAACATAGCATTAGGTAACGGTTCTGAGATTACGCCCTTTACTTCGATAACGTCTTCTTTGCCGGAATTCGCCATTTAATTCCCTACACTCCTGTGAAAAAATCCTGCGTCAATGTCTTTGCCTGCCTTTATTAAATCTATTAACTTTTCAGCGCGTCTTAACGTCGATTGCAGATGCTTCGAGTTCTTTATTTTAGGCTTCGTGACATTAAATCTTTCGGGTCTGATTAATTTTACCCTGCCGTCAGCTTCAAAGCCTGAGACTACATACTCGAGTCCCGCATCTTTGCCCTGCCTTGAGATTACGACTTGTGCTATTTGGAACTTGAACTTATCCAAGGCGTTAAAATCTCCGGCCCGTCGTCAAGAATTACAATCGAGCGTTCAAAATGTGCTGCGTCAGATTTATCAACAGTTGAGACAGTCCAACCGTTTAAAGCACTGACTTTGACATCCTCGCGCCCGGACATAATCATAGGCTCAATTGCTATAGTCATGCCAGCTTTTAACGTCATGCCCTGCCCGGCTTTGCCGTAATTCGGAATCTGGGGGGCCTCATGCATTTTTTTGCCGATACCGTGTCCCGTGTAATCGCGAACTATGCCGTAACCAAGGGGCTTGGCGTATCCTTCTACCGCGTGCCCTATGTCGCCTAACGTGTTGCCTTTGAGTGCCGAAGCTATTGCCCTGTTCAGCGACTCTTCTGTAACTTCAAGCAATTTCCTTCTTGATTCACTAATTGCCCCTACAGGATAAGTGCAGGCAGCATCACCGCACCAGCCGTTGACGTAAGCTCCTACATCAATGCTGATAATATCGCCTTCTTCAAGAATCCTGTTAAAGTCCGGAATTCCGTGAACTACTTCCTCATTAACCGAAGCGCATATAGTTCCCGGAAACGGTGTCATCTTCGAGTCAGGTCTATAGTTCTTGAAAGCAGGTATCCCGTTATTTTTGCGAATGTGCTCTTCTGCTATCCTGTCAAGCTCTCCAGTCGAGATGCCGGGCTTGATTACCTCGCGCATTATATCAAGGACTTCAGCAGTAACACGTCCGGCGACTTTCATTAATGCTATTTCGTCAGGGCTTTTAATCTTTATCATGGCTCAATAATGCGATAACCTGTTTAAAAACTTCTTCAGGGTGTCCGGTTGCATTGACCTCTAATAATAAACCCTGCGCCCTGTAAAAATCTTCAAGAGGCTCTGTCTGGTCGTGATAGACTTTCAGCCTGCTTCTTACAGTAGCTTCGTTATCGTCATCACGGGTATAAAGCTCTCCGCCGCATGAAGGGCATTTATCATTATGGAGCCTGCTGGTTACGTTCCCGCAGTCCTTGCAGACAGCCCGGCTTGACAATCTCTTAACGATCTCTTCATCAGGAACATGAAACAAAATTACGCCGTCAAGTTTGATTTTGCTTTTAAGAAATTCCGCCTGAGCTACAGTTCTGGGAAATCCGTCAAGCATAAAGCCTTCATCGGGAGCAAACTCGCTCAACTTCTCGCCGACCATCTTCATGACTATTTCATCAGGGACAAGCTCTCCTGCGTCCATGTACTTCTTTGCTTCGAGACCCAGGGGCGTTTGGTTCTTGAGATTATACCTGAAAATATCACCTGTCGAAATATGGGCGAGACCATGACGTTCTTTCAAAAAGGCTGCCTGAGTGCCCTTTCCAGCCCCAGGCGCACCTAATAATACCAGCCTCATAATCAGCCTCGTAAAAGCCCGCGTGAACGACCGCCGCCGGATTTCTTTAATATTCCGTCGTAGTGCCGCATTAACAGCTGGGCCTCAATCTGATTTATAGTATCCATTGCAACGCCTACAACTATCAAGACTGCAGTGCCGCCGAAATAGAAGCTGTTGACACGCAATACTGAAGACATTACATTTGGAATTAAAGCAACGATTGCCAGAAAGACACCGCCTCCCAAAGTTATGCGCTCCATGACTCGCGTTATATAGTCAGAAGTAGGCTGTCCGGGTCTGATGCCTAAGATAAATCCGCCGTATTTCTTCATGTTATTGGCAATATCAGTCGGGTTAAAGACAACTGCCGTATAGAAATACGAGAAGAATATAATCAAAGCAATGTTGCAGAGGATATAAAAAACGCTGTTCGGGGCAAATAAATTACTGAAAAATCTTCCGACAGAACTATCCGTGAAATAATTTGCAATAGTATACGGGAAGATTAATAGCGAGCTTGCAAAAATTATCGGGATAACTCCTGCCTGATTGACTTTCAACGGGATAAAAGTGCTTTGACCGCCGTAAATCTTGTTGCCCACGACTCTTTTAGCGTACTGAACTGGGAGTCTGCGCTGGCCTTCCTGTAACAAGATACAGCCTGCGACAACGATGATCATCAGGACGATCCCCAACAATAACGCTATAACACTGATAGCTCCGCCGCGAACCATGCTCCAGGTCTGCAAAATAGCTTCGGGGATTCTGGCGACGATACCGGCAAAGATTAACAACGAAATCCCGTTGCCTATGCCGTGGTCGCTCAACTCTTCACCGAGCCACATGACTGCAATAGAACCTGCAACAAGGGTAATTACAACGAGAATCCAGTCAAAAGCTCCGCCCTGCATAATTCCCAAGCTCCGCAGCCATGCCGTCATGCCTACAGCCTGGACTACAGCAAAGATAACAGCTCCGTAACGGGTCCACTGGGTAATTTTTTTGTGGCCGTCAGTGCTGTCCTTCTGTAATTTTTCCAGATACGGGAATATTACGACTAACAGCTGCATTACGATGCTTGAATTAATGTAGGGAGCAACACCCAGCGAGAAAATTCCGAAACGCGATAATGCACCTCCTGAAAATAAATTCAGGAAGTCCATAACACCGCCGCCCGTGCTGAAAAGACTTGCCATTGCAGCCCTGTCAACGCCGGGACTCGGAATATAAGCCCCAAGCCTGAAGACGAATAATATTGCTATCGTGAATAAAATCCGTCTCTTCAAGTCAGGAAGCCTGAAAATATCACCAAGCGAGCCGAACATCAGGCTACCTCGTGAGTTCCGCCGGCAGCCTCAATTTTCTTGATTGCTTCTGCACTGAATGCACCGGCCTTAATCTTGAATGCTTTGCTTAAATCTCCGTTTGCAAGAATCTTTACGGGTATATTCTTCTTGCGGATTATTCTTGCATTGAACAAAGCCTCTGTGTCGATTTCTGCACCTGCTTCGAACTTCTTCTCAAGGACATCAAGATTCACGGGCTGAAAGACCTTTGCGAATCTATAATTATTAAATCCCCTCTTGGGAGTCCTTCTGGTTAAGGGCATCTGACCGCCTTCAAAGCCTGGTCTGACTCCGCCGCCGGTTCTGGACTTGTCGCCCTTGTGTCCCTTGCCTGATGTCTTGCCAGTTCCTGAGCCGATACCCTGACCAAGACGCTTGGCCTTATGAGTCGAGCCTTTTGCAGGGTGTAAATCCTGTAAAGTTATCATATTATTCAATTACCTCCCATTTAACCAGGTGGCGCACTGCATTAATCATGCCCCTAATCTGAGGGGTGTCTTCGTGTTCGACTTCTGAATTTAATTTCTTGAAGCCCAACGCCTTAATCGTACGCTTCTGTCTTTCGGGAAAACTTATTGCGCTCTTGATCCACTTTGCCTTAATCTTTGCCATGTGAATCACTCTCCGATTACTGCTGCTTCAGGTGATGAGGCAGCTGCTGTTTCCTGACCTGCATTTGCCAGGCCCCTTAATTTCGTAATCTCGTCTTCAGTCCTTGTAATCTTAATAGCCTCAAGTGTTGCATGAGCAATATTAATTGCATTTGCAGTACGGCCAGTAACTTTCGTAACAACGTCTTTGACTCCGCCGAGTTCCATAATTGCACGAACTACACCGCCTGCAATAACTCCGGTACCTGCGGGTGAGGGCTTGAGCAAGACCCTTGCTGCACCAAACTCGCCTACTACAGGGTGAGGAATTGTATCACCTGCGTGCTTGACTGTTACCATGTTCTTCTTTGCCTTCTCGATGCCTTTGCGGACTGCTTCAGCGATCTCTTTTGCCTTGCCGATTCCGGTGCCGACCTGTGAAGCTCCGTCGCCTACTACGACTAAAACGGCAAATCTGAATCTTTTACCGCCTTTGACGACTTTGCTGACACGATTAATAGCTACGACTCGTTCCTGAAATTCGACAGCTTCTACATCATTTCTTCTGGGCATTTAGAATACAAGCCCTCCTTCGCGGGCAGCATCTGCTACTGCCATAACTTTACCGTGATAGGCATGACCTCCGCGGTCAAACACTACTGAGTTAATGCCTTTAGCTTTGGCACGTTCTGCTATAGTCTTGCCGATTAATTTTGCGGCCTCAATGTTGCAGCCTCCCTTTAACTCTGGCTGTAATGCCTTTTCCAGAGTCGAAGCTGACACTAAAGTATGGCCTTTGTCGTCATCTATAACCTGAACGTAAATATTTTTCAGACTTCTGAAGACGCAGAGACGAGGCTTTTCTGCTGTCCCTGAGAGTGTCTTGCGGAGTCTTTCATGCCTTATTACGCGCATATCGTTTCTTGATTTCTTTTTCATGTTATTTACTTCGCCCCAGTCTTGCCGGCCTTGCGGATTATATATTCATTCTCGAACTTGATACCTTTTCCGTGATAAGGCTCAGGCGGTCGGAATTCTTTTATAAGGGCGCATGTCTGACCTACTAATTCCTTGTCGATACCCCTTACATGGAACTTAATGGGGTTCTCTACAACGATCTCTATACCTTCGGGAGGCGTGAACTCTATCGGGTGAGAGTAGCCTAAGTTCATGACTAACTTTTTGCCCTGCAACGCTGCCCTCCAGCCTACTCCAACGATTTCCATAGTTTTCGAGAATCCAGCCGTGACTCCTGTGACCATGTTAGCGATTAAAGCTCTGGTCATTCCGTGCCATGCTCTGGTCTGTTTCTCGTCGTTAGCTCTGGAAACTTTCACGAGTCCGCCGTCGATTTCAAGACTGATTCCGGGCATTAACTCAGCATGTAATTCACCCTTTGGGCCTTTGACGATTATGTCATTGCCTTTGAGTTCAACACTTGCACCTTTTACGATTTCTACTGCTTTGCGTCCGATACGAGACATGTGAATTCTCTCCTCCTCTTACCAGACATAGCAGAGAACTTCTCCGCCGAGACCGAGTTTATTGGCCTCTGCGCTGGTCTTCAGGCCCTTTGAAGTCGAAAGAATTGCGAGACCTAAACCGCCCATAACAACGGGCAGCTTATCGCGGCCTACATAAATTCTGCGTCCGGGCTTGCTGATTCTTTTAAGTCCCTGAATGACTCTCTCTCTGGCACTTCCGTATGACAAATAAATCCTGATTTCTGCGTAGGGCTTTGCAGGATCCGTTATCATTCTGAAATTCTTGATATAGCCCTCGTCCTTTAAGATTCTTGCCAAGGCTAATTTCATCTTGCTCGAAGGGACATCAACGCTCTCTGCATAAGTCATATTAGCGTTTCTAATCCTTGTGAGCATATCTGCAACAGGGTCATTAACGTACAACTTTGTGACCTCCCTACCAGCTCGACTTGACTACGCCGGGGAAGACTCCCTCGCGGGCCATTTTCCTGAAACAGCAGCGGCACATGTCAAACATTCTGATATAGCCATGAATTCTGCCGCATAAAGGACATCTGTTATAACGCCTCGTGCTGAATTTCGGGGGGAGCTGTGCTTTTATCTTCATTGCTTTTCTTGCCATTTTGTGATTTATACCCCCTGATTACCTGTTCTGAAGGGCATTCCAAGTCCCTTGAGTAATGCAAATGCTTCTTCGTCAGTCTTTGCACTTGTTACTATCGAGATATTCATGCCTCTTGAACGAATAACTTTGTCGTAGCTTATCTCCGGGAAAATTAACTGCTCGCGGAGACCTAAATTATAATTTCCGCGTCCGTCAAATCCCTTGCGCGTTACTCCCTGAAAGTCCTTGATTGACGGGAGTGCCAACGAGATAAGCCTGTCCAAGAATTCCCACATCTTTGCGCCCCTGAGAGTCACTGCACAGGCAACCGGCATATTCTGTCGGACTTTGAAGCCTGCAATTGACTTCTTAGCGCGTTTCAGAAGGGGAGCCTGTCCTGTAATTGCCCTGAGTTCGCTGATTGCTGCATCCATGAATTTAATATCGAGTTTAGCATCGCCGACTCCAATATTAACTACGACTTTCTCAAGTTTAGGAAGCTGCATAACGTTCTTATAGCCAAACTCACGCTGCAGGGCAGGGGATACTTCGCTCTTGTATTTCTCAAGCATTCTAGGTGTTACGGCCATAGTTTAAAGTCCTCCCCTGTCGATGATCTCGCCGCACTTCTTGCAGACGCGGACCTTCTTGCCATTCTCAAGGAACGAAGCACCGACTCTAGTAGCCTTTCCGCACTGAGGGCAGACCAGCATAACTTTGCTTGCATAAATCGGGGCTTCCTGCTTAATAATTCCGGACTGGGGATTATTCTGGCTCGGCCTTACGTGTCTTGATACGACGTTGACGCTCTCGACTACTACAAGATCTCTTTCAGGGATTCTTCTAATAATTTTGCCTTCTTTTCCCTTGTCCTTACCGGTTATAACTTTAACACGGTCATTCTTCTTTAATCTTACTGTCATGATAAAAATCTCCTATACGACTTCAGGAGCAAGCGACAATATGCGCATGTACTTCTTTGCCCTAAGCTCCCTGCCAACCGGCCCAAAGATACGTGTACCCCTGGGTTCGCCGTTAGCATCGATTAAGACTGCTGCATTGTCATCAAACCTGACATAAGTCCCGTCACGGCGGCGGATTTCCTTCTTTGTCCTGACGATTACTGCCTTGACAACGCTGCCCTTAGGGATATTGCTGTTAGGGATTGCCTCACGTACTGACGCAACGATGACATCACCGATTGTGCCGTAACGTCTCTTGCTGCCTCCCATGACCTGAATGCAGAATAACTTTCTGGCACCCGAATTATCAGCGACGTTCAGAACACTAGTAAGCTGAATCATTTATTCTGAAACCTCCTCGCCTAACACTTCGGCTTCACTTTCACTGCCAAAGACAGGAGCGTGGCGCGTAATCTCAACTAACTCCCAGCGTTTTGTCTTGCTGAGGGGTCTTGTCTCTCTGATACGGACCTCGTCTCCCATTCCGCACTCATTATTTGCATCATGAGCTACGTATTTTTTTGCGCGTTTAATTCTTTTTCCATATAACGGGTGTTCGGCCATACGCTCAACACGGACGACTATAGTCTTGTCCATTTTGTTGCTTACGACTATGCCCGTTCTAACTTTACTCGGCATTGTCTGCTGCTTCTTCCTTTTCTTTCTCTACAACGGCTTTCTCAGATGCTATTGTCAGGAGTCTTGCGATAGTCTTCCTGACTTCACGAATTCGGCTTGTGTTCTTCAAGTGCCCGACAGCATTCTGAAAACGCAGGTTGAATAATTCTGTCTTGTACTCTTTAACTTTTCCGGCAAGCTCTTCACGAGTCATTTCTCTCAGCTTATCCGGCTTTACGCTCGCGTCCATCAGGCTTCACTCCCTCCGCTGCGTACCATGCGCACTTTTACAGGCAGTTTGTGCGATGCTGTTCTGAATGCCTGCATTGCTATTTCCTCGCTAATTCCTGAGAACTCGAACAATACACGGCCTCTTTTTACAGCTGCTACCCAGTATTCAGGTGCGCCTTTACCTTTACCCATACGAGTCTCCAAAGGCTTCTTTGTGTAGGGTCTGTCAGGGAAAACTCTAATCCAGATTTTTCCGCCCTTCTTCATTTTACGCGATATGGCAACACGGGCTGCTTCGATCTGACGTGCTGAGAGCCAGACGTTTTCGAGAGCCTGAATTCCGTAATCACCGAAATCGACTTTAGTACCGCCTTTAGAGATGCCTCTTAACGGGGATCTATGAGACTTACGATATTTTACGCGGCTTGGCATTAACATGATTTATTATGCCCCCTTGTTAGCCGGCCTGTTGCGTGCTGGACGTGCAGGTGCCTGGGCTTTCTCGTTCTGTCTGTCTCTGTAAATCCAGACTTTGCAGCCTATAACCCCATACATCGTAACGGCTTCGGCAAAACCGTAATCAATATCAGCCTTTATCGTCGAAAGAGGCAGCTGGCCCTCGTTATACCATTCTGTACGGGCGATTTCTGCTCCTCCGAGACGGCCTGCAACCTGAGCTTTGATGCCTTTGACTCCGGCCTTCGTTGCCCTGAAGATTGCCTGCTTCATTGCGCGCCTGAAAGATACCCTGCGTTCAAGTGAGCTTGCTATGCCCTCTGCGACTAACTGGGCTTCAACGTCGGGATTGTTGATCTCATGAACGTTTACCATGACTTTGCCGCCTGTGATGGCCTGAAGCTCGTTCTTGATATTCTGAATCTCATTGCCGCCGCGTCCGATTACAACGCCCGGCCTTGCTGTATGAATAGTGAACCTGACGACAGGCCCGACTCTCTCGATCTCGATCTTGGAGATGCCTGCGCCTTCCCACTTTTTCATAATATATTTACGCAGTTTTATATCTTCGTGTAATTTCTTTGCGTAATTCTTTTTATCTGCATACCATCTTGACTGCCATTCACTTGAGACACCAAGACGGTAACCTACGGGGTGAACTTTCTGTCCCATTGTAAAAAAATTTCCTCCTACTGACGTTCGCCGAGGGTAATCGTTACATGCGATAACTTATGCACGTAAGGATGAGCGCGTCCCATTGAGACCGGCCTGAATCTCTTCATCATGGGGCCTTGATTTGCGAATGCCTCATGAACGTATAATTTATCTAAGTCCATGCCGTAATTGTGCTCTGCGTTCGCCATTGCGCTGTTTAACACCTTCAAAATTATTCCGGCAGCTCTCTTGTTGCTGAACTTCAAAATCACAACTGCTTTTGCTGCACTCTTCCCGCGAATAAGCTCAAGGACCTGACGAAGCTTGTAAGGCGAAATCCTGGCGTTTCGTGTCATTGCTGTTGCTGTCTTTATCTCTGCCATGACTTAACTCTCCCTACTTCTTCTTATCCTGTCCGGCGTGATGTCCGAATTTCCTTGTCGGAGCAAACTCGCCCAGCTTATGCCCTACCATGTTCTCGCTGATATAAACAGGCAAGTGCATTCTACCGTTGTGAACTGCGATAGTGTGTCCAATCATCTGAGGCACCACCGTTGAACGCCTTGACCAGGTTTTAATTACTTTTTTATTGCCTGAGACGTTCATGTCTTCGATTCTGTCAAGAAGCCTCTGTTCAACAAAAGGCCCTTTCTTTGTTGAGCGCATTTATATTCTTCAGCTCCTTAATTTATTTATCATAACGCCTGCGTACGATAAGCCTGTCAGAAGACTTGCGCTTGCGTGTCTTGTAACCCTTTGCAGGAGTTCCCCAAGGTGAGACGGGGTGCTTGTTGGATTTCGATTTACCTTCACCGCCGCCCATAGGGTGATCTACGGGGTTCATAACCATTCCTCGGACGCTGGGCCTGCGACCCTTCCAACGGGTTTTGCCTGCCTTACCGAGTGAAATATTGTCGTAATCTTCGTTACCGACCTGTCCAACTGTAGCCATGCATTCGAGTAAAATTAATCTTAACTCGCCGCTGGGCATCCTGATATATGCATACTTGCCCTCTTTGGACATTAACTGGGCCGAAGTTCCTGCTGACCTTACAAGTTTTGCTCCTGTTCCGGGCTGAAGCTCGATATTATGAATAACAGTACCGACCGGAATATCTTTGAGCTTTAAGGCATTACCAGGTGTTATATCGCTCTCAGGGCCTGAGTAAATTACATCACCGACATTAAGACCCTTGGGCATTATGATATAACGCTTCTCGCCGTCAGCATAGTTAATCAGGGCTATCCTTGCATTTCTGTTAGGGTCATACTCAACAGTTGCAACTCTGCCGGGAATGCCTAATTTCTCGCGCTTAAAATCTATTATCCTGTAAGCCCTTCTGTGTCCGCCTCCGATATGCCTCATGGTGATTCGGCCTGTATTATTGCGGCCTCCATGCTTCCTGAGATGGACTATGAGCGAGCGTTCAGGTTTATCTGCCGTAATATCCTCGCGTCCCTGTATGCTCATATGGCGGCGGGCTGCTGTGTACGGCTTAAATTGTTTAATTGACATGTAAAAATTTCTCCTGTAATTAGATCGAGGCACCCTCGAAGAACTCTATATGCTGGTCCGGTTTGAGAGCTACAACAGCTTTCTTCCATGAACGAGTATAACCCTTCGATGCTCCCCTTCTGCGCAGCTTGCCTTTTACGTTAATCGTGTTCACGCTGGCGACTTTGACGTTAAAGACTTCTTCAACGGCGTTACGAATCTGAATCTTGTTCGCGTCCCTGTGAACTTCAAACGTGTATTTATTCAGAGCCATAAGGGAACTTGATTTCTCCGTAATAATCGGGCGGATTATTATATCATGAGCAGTTAAATTCATCTGGAATAAACCTCCTCAATCTTCGCAACAACTTCGGGAGTTACTATCAGGTTCTTAGCGTTCAGAATGTCATAAACGTTAATGCTTGCTACGTTAATACACTTTGCACCGGGAATATTTCTCACTGAGTGAGTTACGTTAAGGGCATTGTTGTGATAAATCACTAAGGTCTTGCCGACTCCAAGGGCATTAAATAAATTCTTCACTGCCTTAGTTGACGGCTTGTCGAGTAAATCAAACCCCTTGACGACTGACATTAAATCCTCGCGGACCTTATCAGACAATACGCTTCTCAATGCAAGCTGACGGACCTTTTTATTAACCCTCTGGTGATAATCCCTGGGGTGAGGACCATGAGCAACTCCGCCATGTACCCAAATCGGTGAACGTGTAGAACCCTGACGAGCGCGTCCTGTGTGCTTCTGTCTCCAGGGCTTTTTGCCTCCGCCTGAAACATCGCCACGAGTTTTAGTGCTGTGAGTTCCCTGACGGCAATTAGCTAAGTGAGCTACGACTACCTGATGAATCGCAGGCATATGAACAGGAGTATCGAAGACCTTTGCTGAAAGCTCCATTTCTCCAGCTCTTTCCCCGTTGAACTCATATATTTTTACGAACGGCATTATTCTTTCCCTCCTTATGCTTTCTTGTAGAGGGCGAGCAGGCTGTTCTTTGAGCCGGGTACTGCACCTTTTACCAGAATTAAATTATTCTCAACGTCAACAGCCATTACAGTAAGATTTTTCACTGTAACTTTATCGCTTCCCATGTGTCCGGGCATTCTCTTACCGGGGAATACACGACCGGGATACGATATAGCACCGCTTGAACCGCCGTGACGGTGTTCGACTGACGTACCGTGACTGAACTGCTGGCCGCCGAAGTGATGACGCTTCATGACTCCTGCAAAGCCCTTGCCTTTGGAAATTCCTTTGACGTTAATTTTTTCTCCGGCTGCAAATAAGTCCGCTTTGATCTCCTGACCAACTTCATAGCCTTTCACGTCATCGAGCCTGAATTCCCGAAGAGTCTTCTTTGGTTCGAGATTCAACTTCTCGAACATAACTTTTTGCGGTTTGGACAGCTTATGAGCCTTGACAGCCCCAAAGCCGAGAAGAACAGCTGAGTAGCCGTTCTGTTCAGGGGTTCTCAGAGCTACGACAGAACACGGCCCGGCAAGGACGACCGTAACTGCTACGGCCTGTCCTTCTGAGTCATAAATCTGTGTCATTCCGAGTTTTTTCCCCAGAATCCCAATTGACATGTTTGTAAATTCTCCCTTACAACTAGAAATTAAAAATTAAAACTTAATCTGTATGTCAACACCTGAAGCAAGATTTAACTGCATCAGGGCATCCATCGTTCTCTGTGTCGGATCAATAATATCAATCAATCTCTTATGAGTGCGCATCTCGAACTGCTCGCGGGCATCTTTGTCCTTATGAGGCGACTTGAGAATAGTGATACGGCCTACTTCAGTCGGAAGTGGTATAGGCCCCGAAACCCTTGCTCCTGTAGAGTGAGCTGTCTCGGCTATCTGAGCTGCCGATGCGTCCAACACCCTGTGATCGAATGACTTTAGTCTTATGCGGATTTTACGTGCCATGATAACTTACTCGATAATCTGGGTTACGACTCCCGCTCCGACTGTATGTCCGCCTTCACGAACTGCAAAGCGCAGACCTTCTTCCATTGCTATGGGAACGATTAACTCAACTTCAAACGTTGCGTTATCACCAGGCATGACCATCTCAACGCCCTCAGGTAACTTGATATTACCAGTAACGTCCGTAGTTCTGAAATAGAACTGGGGCTTGTAGCCTGCAAAGAATGGGGTATGACGGCCGCCTTCTTCCTTCTTTAAGACGTAAACTTCGCCCTTGAATTTCGTATGAGGAGTAACTGTGCCGGGCTTTGCGAGAACCTGTCCGCGCTGTACGTCTGTCTTGTCGATGCCTCTAAGCAATACGCCTACGTTGTCGCCTGCTTCTGCGCTGTCAAGAATCTTCCTGAACATTTCGAGTGATGTAGCGACTGTCTTCTGGGTATCTCTGACCATTCCGACGATCTCTACAGGCTCACCAGCGTTGATTACACCGCGCTCGACTCTTCCGGTAACGACTGTGCCGCGTCCTGAAATCGTGAATACGTCTTCGATAGGCATTAAGAAAGGCTTATCAATTTCACGTACAGGGTCAGGGATTGAGTTATCGCAAGCGTCCATTAAGTCATAGATAGGCTTGCAGATCGGGTCATCTCTCTTGCCTGTGCCCTTCTCAAGGACTTCGAGTGCTGAACCGCGAATAATGGGAATGTCATCGCCGGGGAACTCGTACTTGTTAAGAAGCTCACGGATTTCCATCTCGACTAAGTCTAATAACTCAGGGTCATCAACCTGGTCGGTCTTGTTCATGAAGACAACAAGGGCAGGAACGTTGACCTGACGAGCTAATAACACGTGCTCACGGGTCTGGGGCATAGGGCCGTCTGCAGCACTTACGACAAGGATTGCGCCGTCCATCTGGGCAGCTCCG
>JAFSQO010000079.1 GCA_017446645.1 Synergistaceae bacterium
AGGCAGCCTTTGCACTCAAGAACCCCGGCGACATCTCGGAACCTGTAAAATCACAGTTTGGCTGGCACATCATCAAACTTGAGGAGAAAATCCCGGAAGCACCGGCACCATTTGAACAGGTGAAGCAGCAGATTATTCAGGAAATCCAGAACCAGAAGACCCAGGAATTATTGAAGACTCACGCAGAAGAACTCGAAAAGGTCTACAAAGTCGAAAGGTTTTAGGACACAACTAACGCCCCGTTTTGGCTGTGAGGGTCATTGCGGGGTTTTTGTGTAGCTGGGAGGGATTACACATGCATGAGACAGATTTAGAAATACAGGCTCTGCTTGACAAGTATAAACGTCTGGAAATTCTTGTAACTAGGCGAATGCAAGAGATTTTCGCGGACACCAGGCTTATACACATTCATCACCGAGTAAAGACGATTGACTCAATTAAGGACAAACTCGAAAGAAAAGAACACTACAGCAGGGCAGGGGAGCTTAATGACATTCTGGGCTTTAGAATCATCTGCTATCTTTCAGCTGATATAGACTCTGTAGCGAAGTTAATCACTGAAAATTTCCGCATCAACTGGGACAAATTCAAGGACAAACGAAAACTCATTGACGCAAGGTCATTCGGCTATTTAGCTCTTCACTACATATGTGCACTCCCTGAGTCTGAGCCTGACTCTGACTCTGACTCTGAAGGTGAAGGTGAAGGTGAAGGTGAATTGAGCGGACTCTGGTTTGAAGTCCAGATTAAGACAATTTTGCAGCACAGCTGGGCCGAGATAGAGCATGATTTGGGCTACAAGTCAGAAATCGAAGTGCCCAGGGACATCAGAAGGAGCTTCTCAAAGGCAGCAAGTTTACTTGAGACTGCGGACGACATTTTCTCAGATATTAAGCTCAAACTTGACGAATACACTGCAAAGATAAAGCAGGACATTACAGATAACAGGCTTGACGAGATATTTTTTGACAAGATAACGCTTTATGAATTTACCTTACATAACCCGGCTTACTTGAATTTTCTGGACGAAATCGCAGCCATAACAAACGCTGAAATCACACAGCAAAGTCTTGACGGACAGCTCCCATTGATTGACTTTCTGGGCATAAAATCCTTTGGGGACATGGTAAGGCTCATAAACGAAGAGCACGATCTTGCACTCAGTCTTGCGAAAAAATTACTCAGCGGTTCAGAGATTGATGAAGTATCGTCTGCTGCCGGGTATCATTTTCTCTTCAGGGCAAAGCTTATTGACAGCAACTACAGCCAAGAGAGAATCCGCGAATTCTTTATGCTGACAACTGCAAACGAAAAGGTCATCGAGAGCAACACCGGCAAAATCATTCAGGAGCGCGAAAGTGCCGGGCTGAGGCAATAAAAACCCTCAACTCGGCAATAATTAATTAATTCGCCACTGGGTGAAACAAGTCATCAACAAGTACCTTCGTCAAGGCAGGGTCAAACGACAACGAGACCCTTTCGCCTTCATCATGAATTCTTTTGCCGTCAGGGTTATCGATTTGCACTAAGACATTGCCCAGATCGGTCTTTACCCAAGATTCAACGCTGTTGCCAAGATAAATATTAGTGCTCACAACGCCGTCCTCAATGCCTTCACCGGGTTCGCCTAAAGATAAAGACTCAGGACGTGCCATGACCAGAGCTTTGTCGCCTGCCTTAAGCTTATTTGACCAGCGTGAAGTACAGAAAGTTTTCCCCTTAACGGATACGTGACAGTCTGACTCTGAATCAATTTCTTTGACTTCACAGGGGATAAATGCGACTTTGCCGATAAAGCCTGCTGTGAAAGTGTCTACCGGATTCCTGTAAATCTCGCTGGGGGTGCCTATCTGGACGATTGAACCGGCCTTCATTACGATTATTCTGTCCGAGAGGCTCATTGCTTCGACTCTGTCATGGGTTACGTACATTGCTGTTATCCCCAGGGATTTCTGGAGCCTGCGGATCTCTACTCTCATTTGTTCGCGTAAGAGTGCGTCAAGATTGCTCAAGGGTTCATCAAGCAACAGCACCGAAGGCTCAACGATTAGGCTTCGTGCAAGGGCAACGCGCTGCTGCTGGCCTCCTGACAGACTTGAGGGTGAACGTTTGCCCATCTGGTCAAGTCCTACCATTGCGAGAAAACTCTTTACTTTCCTGGTAATCTCAGGGCCTGAATTTTTCCGGAGCTTAAGACCATAGCCGACATTATCTGCTACGTTCATATGAGGAAACAGTCCGTAACTCTGGAAGACCATTGAAGTATCGCGCTTATTCGGAGCAGTGTTAGTAACGTCAGTATCGCCTATCTTGATTCGTCCTGATGTAGGGTGTTCAAAGCCTGAGAGCATTCGCAGAATCGTTGATTTTCCGCAGCCTGAAGGTCCAAGAAGGGTTACAAGTTCGCCAGGCTCCAGCTTGAAAGACACTCCATTTACGGCTGTGATATTATTACCGGTCTGGGGTTCTTTGAATATCTTAGTAACGTCCTCGAATGTTACGGATTTAGATTTAGCGTTATTATTGGGCAATTTTTTATCTCCTTTCATGTCATGCCATAAAGACTATAATTATCACGTTACGTTCTTGATAAGATTGGCGTTTTCCCTGACTAGAAGCCTCATGATGCCAAAAGCCGTAAAGACTATAATTATCAGCACAGCAGACAAGACACTGGCGAGTCCAAAGCGCAAATTCTCCGAGAAATTATAGATTAATACGGTCAAATGATACCACTTAGCTGAAATCAAGAATATAACGGCACTTACTGCAGTCATTGAGCGCACAAACGTGTATGACATGCTAGACAAAAACGCGGGTCTGACTAGCGGCATTATTATAGTCTTAAACACGGTAACCTGGTCTGCACCTAAATCCATCGCAGCTTCTTCGATTGAGGGGTCAATTTGCTTTAGCGAATCAATTCCGTTCTCGATACCTACGGGAAGCTCGCGGATAACGTAATTAATTACGATTATGGCAGCAGTTCCGACCAGAATAATCGGAGCATGATTAAACGCAAGTATATAGCTTATTCCTACAAGAGTTCCCGGCAGGGCAAACGGGGTCATTAGCAGAATCTCAAGCAGCCTTTTCCCGAAAAACTTCTTTCTGACTATTAATAACGCAGCAATCATCGCTATTAACCCGGCAATCGGGGCAGCTATTGCAGCAAGGGTTACTGTGTCAAATAATGCATCTTGTGAGCGTGTCAGGGCTTCTTTTATATTTTCAAGGCTGAATGTATAATCAATTCCCCAGTTCTTGACGAAACAGCCTGCAAATATAGTGCCATAAAGGACTAACAGGATAAATATCACTGTAATAATTATGCCTGCCAGGAGTTTTTTAACGCCATTAGAAGTAATTTCAGTGAGACGGCCTGAAGGTTTGCCTGTTACTGTGACGTATGAATGCTTTGAGACCCAAAATCTCTGGGCAAGAAACGCTGTGAGTGTAGGCAGCAGCAACAGCAATGACAACGCTGCACCATGTCCGAGCCTGTTCATGCCTGTAACTTCGATGTAGCTCTCAAGTGATAAAACTTTTAGATCTCCGGCCAATAATAACGGGTTGGCAAAATCAGCAAGTGAAGTCGTAAAGACCAGCAGCCACGCGCTTAATATACCGGGTACAGCAAGGGGCAGTGTTATAGAAGTGAAAGTCTTGAGCTTTGTCGCAGAAAGATTTAGCGATGCCTCCTCATAAGTCGAATCAATGCCTTGAAGAACCCCGCTGAGAGTCATGAATGCAATAGGGAACATGCCTATAACCTGGACGATTACGAGACCTGTCAAGCCATAAATCGAGAAGTCAAGACCTATAACGCGCAGCCATCTGGTTACCAGCCCATTATTTCCGAATAATAAAATTATCGAAAGTGTCAGCGAAAAAGGCGGCGATATTACGGGTAATATTCCCATTATAGATATAAATTTCTTGCAGCGTATATTTGTCCTTGTTACGGCAAAAGCAAAGATAAACCCGATTACAGTCGCAAACGTTGCAGTCAGACAGCCCAGTATTAAGCTTCCTTTGAGTGCAGCCAAATAGCCTTCGGACTGCAAAACGGCCTTCCAGACAGCGAACGAGAAGCGGCCATTTTCCATGATTGAGAGCCTAAATGCCTCAAATAGCGGGTAAGCCACGAACGTCAAAGTAATCAGGAAAAGTCCGGCCAATGCAAAGCCTATAATCGGGTCAGGACTGAGTATTAACTGCCAAACCAATACCGTGAATAATAAAAATGCACCGATAAAGAGCATGTTGAGCATACTCATGAAATTTCTTTCGCCGTCAATGTTAAAGGCAAAGACCAATACGCCTTCAATCTCGCGGGTCTTGATGTCGACTGCAGGGGCAAAGAACAAAGCCTGAGCCTTATGTGGCCCTACTGTCCAGTTTTTGACGCTCCTGTAAATTTCTTCGTAAGAGGCGTATTCAAAACCTTTCGAGAATTCCGGGTCATTTGCGAATTCTTCATTATTAATCAAGAAATTCGAGAGTTCCGGGTCGCCTTTGGGAGCTGAGGGTAATTTCTCGCCGGGCATTGGGATTTCACTGACAAAGGCAATTTTGCAGCTGTTCTTGTCATCAGCTAAACGTTTGAGCCAGCCGTCTATGTCCTGATTCTCGGCAGGAAAACCGGCAATCACCGTCTCTACTGTTCGGCGTTGTGAAGTCCTGTATTGTCTCAGGAACTCACCGCTTACACTAGTATAGACCCAGAAGCCCACTAAGATAATAAATAACATAGTGAGCAAAAAGTGAATAATTCGTCTTGTCAAGATAAAATCTCCTTATTTTTCAGGAGCAGTAGAAATCTCTTTATTCCAGCGTTCGAGCAGTCTTTCTTTATTTGCAGCGTCCCATTGGTCGTCCTGATTTACTAAATTCATTTTATCGAGACTAAAGCCTGTCTCAGTCGCCGCAGCAAGTTTCGATAACGGGATTACATACCAGCGTGCGATTATATCCATAGCTTTCTGGCCGAGTACCCAGTCATATAATTTTTTAGCGTTCAAAGGGTCAGGGCCGTCCTTTAGAATCGACATTGAGGCAGTTTCAAAGCCTGTGCCGTCTTCCGGGATTACTATCTCGATTTTTGCGCCTTCTTTGCGGAGTTTTACCTGGTCATGCAAATAGCCTATAGCAATGGGAATTTCACCGAGTGCGCAGCTCTTGCCTGGGGCTGAACCTGAGCGGGTGAACTGTTCGACTGATTTAGCGAGTTCTTTAAAGTAGGCAAATGCTTTATCTTCGTCACCGTTAAAGATGCGTATCACTGTAGTTATCATGTTATAGGCTGTCCCTGACGTACTTGGATGAGCAACTCTGACTTTCTTTGAGTATTCGGGCTTGATTAAGTCTGCCCAGCTCTTTGGCATTTCGAGACCGAGTTCTTTGGCGCGTTCTGTGTTCATGCAGAAAGCTATAGGCCCTACATACAGACCTGTCCAGTAATTTTCGGGGTCACGATAACGTGCTGGGATTGAGCTTGCCATTCTTGAACGATAGGGAGTTGACAAGCCGCGTAATTTTGCCTCGATGTGCTGGGTTCCTACACCGCCGACCCAGATACTTGCCTGGGGGTTAGCCTTCTCTGCTTCGAGACGGGCGATTGCTTCTCCGCCTGAGAGTCTGACCCATTCGACTTTTATACCGGTCTCGGCCTCGAACTCGTCAAACAGGGCTTTAGCTAAAGGCTCTTCCATTGTGGTGTAAGCCTTGACGACTTCGGCAGCAAATCCTGAACCTGCAAGCAGCATTACGAAGATGAGGGTAAACGCAAATTTCTTCATGAATAAAATCCTCCTGAGTTAAATATAAAAACTTTGCTTATTTTAGCGCGTTTATCATGAATTTATAAGCCCGGCGTGAACACTCGCTACTTTAGTAGTGAGATGAAACGCCCCGTATACTTGACTTTTTCCCTTTTTCTCTTAAGATATTAGCTAGCGGTTAGACTTCCGCTTTAACAAAAATGTGTGAAAACAACAAACGTAAATTGAGGGAACACTTCCCTCTCGCCGCAGCGTAGCACTTAGAGATAATAATCTCCGGACTGGGTGAACTATGACGGGTTCTAAGAGAAAAGGTGTAAGGGTAGTAAGTATTAACAAGTAAGGTTG
>JAFSQO010000080.1 GCA_017446645.1 Synergistaceae bacterium
AGGTTTCGGAGCATTAGCACTTGCACTTGCAGCATCAATGATATTTGTTAGAAAGCGTTCATAAAGACTGAACAGCATTCTTTATAGAGCACTTAACGCAGAAGTTAGCTCCTAGGGGTAACACCCTAGGACCTTTTTTTTGCCCGTATGTAGTGCTACAGGACTTTACGCCCCCTGTCAAGGGGGAGAGGGCCATTTATGGCGAGGGGGTCATTATTCTCAGGAGAGGGCCACTTGTGGCGAGGGGGTCATAGCATTCGAGTGATAATGTATAATAGCCTTATAGTAAAAGGAGTGACTTTATACCATGAAAATTAGTGTTATTTTTGCAGCAGCGTGTTTGCTTATCGGAGTGCTTGCTTATTCATGCAGTGCTCAGACTCAGGACTGCGAGGGCTTCTGGATTTCAGAGATTGATGATGCAACCTTCGCCCGAATCAAAGGCAAGTCCTACAAAGATGACTGCCCGATACCGCTTGAAGATTTGCGATACCTGCACGTTTTGTACAAGGACCTCAAGGGCGTAACTCATGGCGGCGAGTTAATCTGCAACGTCTATATTGCTTCAGATGTCCTCGATATTTTCAGGGCGTTATTCTTGGCCGATTACCCGATTGAAAGGGTCAGGCTGGTTGATGAGTACAATGCTGATGATGAGACTTCAATGCGCGATAATAACTCATCATGCTTTAACTTCAGATTTATCTCTCACACCACGAAAATATCAAAGCACGGTCTGGGCTTGGCAGTCGACATCAACACCCTCTATAATCCATATGTTAAGACAGTGGACGGCAAGCTCATAATCGAACCTGCGACGGCGGAAGAGTACACTGACAGAAGCAAGAGTTTCCCCTACAAGATAGAGAAGGGAGATTTATGCTACAGGTTATTCACTGAAAAGGGCTTTGAGTGGGGCGGCGAGTGGAAGACCGTAAAGGACTATCAGCACTTTGAAGTCTCGGACGAAGTTGCGGCGAAACTTTACCCGAATTACAGATAACAAATAACAAAAAATTTACCGGCTGGGTCATGAAGGCTCAACCGGTTTTTATTTACCCTAAATATTTGCGAAGGGTAGCACGGACTGCTCCAACCCCTGCGATTTCTTCACGGAACATAGCCTCGATTTTCTCACCGAGTCCTGCCTCGTAAAGATTTACCCCGAAAATATTTTTATTTCCCAGAATTGGCTTTAACTGTCCTGTCAGACTCTCAGGCTTCCCTAGTGAAACTCCTGCAAGCTGCCCCGTTAATTCCTGATTCAATGGGTCAGGTGAAAGTTCAAACGCCTTGCCGTTATCATCGAGAGCTAGTAAATATCTCAGCCAACCCGTTATAGCAAGGGGAATAGCCTTTAACTTCTCAGCACTCCCGTAACGCGAAACGTATGCCTTGATTGTCTCGCCGAACCTGAAAGCAAGTCCCTGTGAAATATCCGTAGCGATTCTTGCGCTTGTGTCGCCTAAGTAGGGATTAGGGAAGCGGACATTCATGCATTCATCGAGGAATTTTTCAGGCGAGATAATTCCGGGATTCTCGACAACCGGTAAAGCCTCAACATAGCCGACTTGTCTTGCTAATTCTGCCAAATCCTTATCATGCATTCCGTCAGCAAAGAACTCATAGCCCAGCATTCTGTCATACGTGCAAAGTGCCGAGTGAATCGGGTTAAGGCAAGCAGTAACCTTCATTCTTTCTGAAAGATTCACTGTCTTGCGGTCGGTCATGTAAACGCCTGCTTCCTCAAGGGGCGGTCTGCCGTTGGGGAAATTGTCCTCGATTACAAGATACTCAGGGCCTTCAGCATTAACGAACGGGGCGATGTAAGTGCGCTTTGACGTTATTACAGTACTCATATTTTCAACGCCTGAATCAGCGAGCATTTTGCCTACATCATCCGAAGGTCTTGGGGTAATCTTGTCTATCATCGTCCAGTTGAAGGCGATTATGCTATCGTCCTTAACGTAAGCAACGAATTCGCTTGACACAAAGCCTTTACTCTGCCAGGTCTCTGCGGTTTCTATGACGCTCTCACGCAGCTTTTTGCCGTTCTGTGATACGTTATCCATTGAGACGAGTGCGAGGGGTTTTGCTCCTGCCTTGAAGCGTTCATGCAGCAGGGCCGTTACTATAGCCATTGCTCCGGTTGATTTTTCTGGGCCGTTGTTCATGTCTGACTCAACGAACCTGAAATATTTCCCGTCAGTGCCGTGAAGAGCATAACCCTTCTCCGTTATGGTGAATGAGACGAGCTGAAGTCCGGGATTCGTGAATATCGCCTTGAGCCTTTCCCAGTCTTCGGGAGCTTTGAGGGCTTCGCTTAATGAACCGAGAACGCGTTTGTCAGTCCTGCCGTCTTCATGAAGTGTTACGGCTAAAGCAAGATTGTCGAACGGTTTATAAATCTTGTCAACAACATCGTAGTCAAACGTCTCAACGCAGGTTATGCCTCTGTCCAGCAAGTTTTTGCGGATCAATTTGTCAGCTATGCCGCCGATAAAAATTCTAAATATATTCCCAATTCCAAAGTGAACCCAGCGAGGGTCTTGTCTCGTCTTCTCTGCTAACTCTTCAGGATTATAAGGTGGAAGCTCAATGCCTGCTTTCTTCCAGCCTTCTGAATCCTTAAGACCTTGATAAGTCAGCTGCATTACTGATCCTTCTCCTCATTTGGGTCAACGTCAACTATGACCTTCATTGTTGTCTCGCGGTTATTGTCTATGAACTCGTAGGCTTTCGGCCAGTCTTTAAACGCGAAGTGTGCTGTGCGTAAGGGCTTAAGCTGAATCTTGCCCTCCTGAACGAATCTTATAGCGTCAACGAAATCCTCATGCCTGTACATCATTGAAGTATTCAGGTCAAGCTCCGAGTCGTGGAGTTTCGCTAAATCGAGATTTTCCTTCTTGCCGAACACTGCGACGAGTATTATAGTGCTGCCCTTGCGAGCGTTCTGGATAGCCTGATCCATAGTAATATCACTGCCTGCGCACTCATAAGCTACGTCGTACTTGTCAGGGCCGAAAGTGTCAAGTACTGCCTGCTTGTAGTCGTTTTTCATGGTGTTCACTACGACATCTGCACCGAGTGATTTTGCGAGTTCGAGCCTTCCGTCAGAAATGTCCGTTGCCATGATTTTCGCAGCACCCAGAGCCTTTAGTGATTGTATAAGCAAGATTCCAATCGGTCCGCAGCCAAGGACTACAGCCTTGCAGCCTTTGACATCCGGGAATCTCTTTGCAGCATGGACAGTAACAGCAAGGGGTTCCATCATTGCGCCGTCAGAGTAGCTTAATTCGTCAGGAAGTGCCGTAACTTTGGCCTCGTCAATTGCAAAATAGTCGCTGCCTGTTCCTGTTGTCTGGAAGCCGAAGACCTTAAGGCTCTCGCACAGATTATATTTTCCGTGCAAACATGGGTAGCACCTTCCGCAAACGACTTGAGGCTCAAGGACTACCCTGTCGCCGGGTTTGAACTTCTTGGCGTACTCTCCGCACTTTACGACTTGGGCACTGACTTCATGACCCTGCACTATCGGGTATGACGTATAAGGGTGAGTGCCGTGGTAAACGTGGATGTCCGAACCGCAGATGCCGATCTTCTTAATTTTCACTAAGACCTGATCAGGGCCTGGTTCTGGTACGTCGACTTCCCTGAATATTATTTTCTTGGGTTCAAGCATTACTTCCTGTGTCATTTTCTCTGACATGATTAAAATTTCCTCCTTAAATAATAATAATTGTGAGAATGATACCCCCCTAAATACAAACCCCCATTCAGGGAGTTTACCCTTATCAGGGCGGGACTTGCTACTCGTCTTGCTCCGTCCCCTGTCAAGGGGAAGGCTGGGAAGGGGTTTCACCTCAATAGCTGGGTGAGATATAGTGTTTGCATAATCTCTCGTATTCCTGCCTGCAAATAGAGCTGTAATTCACAAGCTCATCATAGAACGCCTTAATCCAGAGCTTCATGTTATCGCGCAAATTCTCCTGACGGGCAATGCCTTCAGACATCTGCCAAATGTCAAGACACGCTTTAATAATTTTCTCGTCATCGCTGGCAGTCTTTAAACCCATTAGAGAACTTGCATAACCTGAACACTTACAGGTTGACAAGTAACGCCTCGCAACGTTTCTGTATTCATGATAGAGAAAGCAGTTATCGTCTTCTGTGTGAAGTTCCCTGAGAATTCCCATGGCCTCTTTATTGCGTGAGGACTTGAATAACCTCCACTGGCCATAAAGCATCTGAAGACAGATAGCACGCCATAACCAGTGATCTTTCTCTTTGATATAGCGTTCAGAGTAGAGCCTGCGAAGAAGCTGGGTATCCTCGTCATCTGTTAAAGCGTCAAGAAGCTCAAGACGTTTTGCAGGGTCAAGCTCATTGAAATATTCTCTAAATTTCGCGTCAATCTCGTACATGATAAAAATTGCTCCTTTGTAGTGATACCCCCCTAAATCCCCCCTTATCAGGAGGGACTTGCTACATCACGCCTTTCTCCGCACCCTGTGAAGGGGGAGGCCGGGAGGGGGTTTGTTTTACATTTTACACTGACAGGAGCAGGAAATTTTTTACGATGCGTTGCGTTTCTTCGAGAAGCAGTCAAAGCCGACAGCAATTGCAAGCACTAAGCCCTGTACGACCATCTGGGTATACTCGCTGACGTTCATCATGACCATTCCGCTCTTGAGTGAGCCGATAATCAAAACGCCCGCGATAACTCCTGACATGTGGCCGATACCTCCTGCAACTGAGACACCGCCCAAGACTACGCAGGTGATTACTTCAAATTCAAAGCCTACAAGTGAAGAAGCCTGAGCCGAACCTGTACGCGAAAGAACTATAATGCCTGCAAGTCCTGCGAAAAAGCCTGAAAGTGCGTAAATCAAGTACTTCATTTTGCTGACCCGAATTCCGGATAATTCAGCAGCTTCCTCGTTGCCGCCTATTGCATAGAAGTAACGCCCGAAATATGACTTGTTAAGAATGAAACTGCCGATAGCAAAGCAAATTACCATGATTATTGCACAGACAGGGATTAAGCCTATGCCGGTTTTAGGGAATATGCTCCAGTGATTTAGAGTCCATCTGGCAAAGAAGCTCAATGTAGGATTACCGTTTAAGCCGACCTCCGGGGCATAGCGCAGAACGTCAGGAATTGGAAGTCCGCCCGATAATATATAGGCGAGTCCCCTGAATATAGTTTGAGATGCGAACGTTGCTATAATTGCAGGTATCCCGATAGTAGAGACCATGAAGCCGTTTAATATCCCGATTAATGTAGCCATTACGATAGAGACGATAATCGCAAGCCACATGTTCCAGCCCATATTCATCATTAAGTATGCGCAGACAACGTTGACAAGGACGACAATCGAAGCTATTGATAAGTCAATGCCTGCAATGAGAATAACGAACGTCATACCGATTGAAGCTATGCCGTAATAAGAAACCTGACGCGAAATATTAATAATATTCGGAAGGCTCAGGAATTTGGGGTTAAAGTACGCGAAAATTGCTATTTCTATTATGAACACAAGCCATATTGCGTTCTGCTTGAATGCTGCCGCAAATCTGTTCTGTTCCATTTTACTATATTGCCTCCTTCTTGTTCTCAGGGATTACTCCTGATGCGTAAGTCATGATTGTATCTGCGTTGAATTCGTCTTTGTGAAGCTCGCCCATCATTTTGCCTTCTGCGAGAACCATTATTCTGTCGGACATTCCGATTAACTCCTCCATTTCGGACGAAATCATGAGAACTGCAACGCCGTCTTCTACTAAGTCATTGATCAGCTTGTAAATCTCGAACTTAGCACCGACATCAATGCCTCGTGTAGGTTCATCGAATATAATTAATTTCGACTGGGCAGCGAGCCACTTTGCCAGGATAACCTTCTGCTGATTACCGCCTGAAAGATTCTTCACAAGCTGGTGAATGCTGGGACACTTAATTTGAATGTCTTCGCGATAACCTTCTGCGATTGAGTACTCACGTTTTTTATCAATGACCGTGCCTTTTGAGATTCGCTCATAGATTGGCATTGAGATATTATTCTTTATCGAGTTAGTCAACAGTGCTCCGTGACGTTTCCTGTCTTCGGGTAATAAAGCAATACCCAAGTTAATCGCTTCACGGGGGCTTCTGGGGTTAATTTCCTGACCCAAAAAAATTATCTGGCCCGAATCTTTAGGACGAGCACCGAATATTACCTGAGCAATTTCAGTTCGTCCTGCGCCTACAAGTCCTCCCAGACCTAAGACTTCTCCTGCATGAACTTTGAACGAAATATTTTCATCGCCGTTACCTGAGACATCTTTAAGCTCAATAACGACTTCATCACGGACACAAGGCTCACGAGGCGGGTATTTCTGGGTCATTTCGCGCCCTACCATGAGCTTTATCAAATCGTCAACCTGGTGCGGAATCGTTGCAGGGTCCTTGTCGGTTATAAGGGTATCCACATATTCGCCGTCTCTGATGACTTCGATTCGGTCGCTTAATCTGAATATCTCTTCGAGTCTATGCGAAATATAAATTATCGAGACTCCTTTGGACTTCAATAACTCAACGACTTTAAACATGCTTTCGACTTCATTCGTAGTCAATGGCGCGCTGGGTTCGTCCATGATTAGGACTTGGGCATTTTGCTGAATGGCCTTCGCGATTTCTACCATTTGCTGATAGCCTACAGACAAATTTTTGACTAACGTTCGGGGATTAATCTTTATGTTGAGCTGCTCAAATGCCTTTGCTGCCTCTTCTTCCATTGCTTTGCGGTCTATGACAATACCGTTTTTCTTGAGAATGGGACGGCCAAGAAACATATTTTCTGCTGCTGAGAGTTCGCCTACGTTGTTGAATTCCTGATAGATTATTGCGATTCCGTTTTCGGCTGCCAACTGGGGAGTCATACGTGAAAACTCTTTGACTTCGCCATCTTTGTCCTTCTTGACTTTGATTTTGCCGCTCGTTGGGATAACAGCTCCGGAACAGCACTTTATGAGAGTCGATTTTCCTGCGCCGTTTTCGCCTATGAGTCCCAGAATATCCCCGCGCCGTAGCTGTAACGTTACGTCTTTAATGGCGATTACTCCGGGATATTCTTTGCGAATGTGTTCGAGTTCAAGAACATAATCTTCGCTCACTGTGAATTTACACCTCCTGTTAAAATAAAGACTCCTGATACGCACCAGGAGTCACGGATTTACGTAATGCCTATTTCATTCCTGCCTGAATCTTTGCAACTGTCTCAGGTGTTATTGGAGCTACGCCTCTGAATACGTTTTTGGCTCCTACTTTGTCCTCAAGGATTAAAGCAAACATTGCTGCACAAGATTTGCCGGTGTCCTCGTCCGAGCCTTCAAAGCCGATAATGCCCTTTGCGGGATAAGTCGGGTCCGCGAGCTGTCCTAACTGCTGCTTTGTAACGTCAGTTGTGAACACGCCCATGTCCTCCGGGATTTTTCCGCCTGTTGCAATCTGGAGGGCTTCGTCCGCTCCGATCATTGCGCCTGCTCCGATTCCTGTGAAGACTTTGCAGTTCGGGTGAGCCTGTAAAATCGTCTCGACTGCGTTCTGTGCAACGTTTGCTTCGATAGCTGCTGTCTCTGCAACGATGTCATATTTGCCTGCTGCTTTTTTCTCAAGTCCGATCTTGATTCCGTTTGCGCGCTCAAGCAAAATTACTGTCTGAGGGTAGCCGATAAGGGTAACTTCTGCCTTCTTCTCAGTGCTGTAATGCTCGTTAATGAAGTCTGCTGCAAGTTCTCCGATTGCAATTCCAAGATCCGTGTTATTAAGCACCCAGTTAGCATCTGTATTTGTCATAGGGTCGTCCCAGCACATTACTTTAATGCCGAAATTGCGGGCCTCTGCACATGCGTCTTCTACTGCATTAGCGTCCGAAGGGTGAACCATGATTAAATCGCAGCCTGCTGACACGAAATTTTCAATCTGGGAAATCTGGGTTGCTGAACTGTCATTGCAGCCGACAATCGTGTACTCAGCTCCGGCGGCCTGAAGGACTTCTCCAAGTGCTGTCATAACTCCTGCCCAATAAGCATTCTGGAGTGACTGAATCGTGATGCCGATTTTCTTGCCTTTGAGGGCTTCCATGTTTGCCTTTGCGTAGAACTCAGGGTTTGCCTGGATGCCTTCGACTTTTGCAGTGTCTGCTGCCAGGGCTGCTGCGGGGAGAGCCATAATCATTGCTAAACAAAACAGGGCGATAAACTTCTTCATGTTAATACAATACTTCCTTTCTTGATAACAAAATTTTTTATCCTTCACGCCTTATAGCGCAAATTCCCGATAATTATATTATTTAGAAGCAGGTGAATGCTCCGTCAAGAACAAAGTCCGCTCCGGTTGTGAAAGTGCTTGTGTCTCCGGCCAGATATACGCAGATTGACTCTAACTCTTCCGGTTTGCCTAATCTTCCCATAGGTGCTAACTCGTTCCATTTTGCGATTAACGGCTTCAGGAATTCCGAGCTTAATGTCAAGTCCGTTCCGATATAACCAGGGCTGATTGAGTTGACTCTGACACCGCGTTTTGCCCATTCGATAGCAAGCGATTTGGTGAGCTGAATGACTCCCGCCTTTGACGCATTATAAGCGCACTGAGGCTGAGGAACGTTTACAATATGAGCAGACATTGAAGCAGTGTTGATGATAGAACCGCCGCCATGTTCGAGCATGTATTTGCCTGCAATCGTGTCAGTAAGAAATACGCTGTTGAGATTTACGTCAATGTTCTTTTTCCACTGAGCATAAGTCATTTTGTCAGCAGCTTCGTTGATGCAAATTCCTGCGTTTGCGTGACAGAAATCAAGACCTCCGAGTTCAGCGACAACTTTATCGACCATTGCCTGAACCTGTGCCTCGTCAGTAACGTCGCATTTTACGGCGATAACTTTGCGGCCTGTAGCGTCTGCAATTTCCTTCGCAGTCTTCTCGGCTTCTGCAATATCCATGTCAACGATTGCTACATCTGCACCTGCTTCTGCAAAAGCTGTTGCCGTGCATTTGCCTATACCGCGCGCTGCACCTGTGACGAAACCCTTTTTGCCGTCAAGACGCATTTTTTCAACAATACCCAAAGTAGACCCCTCCCAATAAGAATAAGGAGATAGTTACGGTGAAAATTAATTATATAAAACGGTTTTGTAAAATTTGGTTGACGTAAAAATACAAGATATTTTATTATTTGTCAACGCTATAATATACTTTACTTCAGCATTTGGATTAACGCTACTATTAAACCGAGTATCACTAGTCCCCAGTTAAATCGCGTCTGCACTGAGTCAAACTTCGCCGATATTGCCTTCAGGTCTCCCTTAATGTCGTTAACATCACTGCGCAATTCCTTCACTTCAGTCTTCAGGTCAGATACATCATTCTTTAAGACAGCCGTATCATTCTGCAAGGACGCTATTGTATCGCTCTGTTTCTGCAGCGTACTCTCCAGCATCGATAGCCGAAAATTTGTCTCAGTCCGAAACTTATAGAGATCATCGCCCAACTTCCGGACGTTCCTATCTACACTCCGGATTAACGGATACACTCCACGCTCGTCCGATACTTCATAATCATCTGTCAGTGCCGACATTGTTCATTTCCCCTTTTATTATAAATCTTGAGCAAACACCCTCCTGTGAAAGTATTTGCTCATATTATTTATTTACCCAGCTAATTTTTTGCTGCCTTTTAAGCTCTGTTGCAGCTGCCGATTACATGCATTCTTTCGATTACGTAGCGCGTTACTTCGGACATTCCTAAAGCCCCGTATTTCTTTGGGTCAAAGCCTTCGGGACTGCCCTTCATGTACTCTTTTACGCCGTTAGTGAACGCTATTCGCAAATCCGTAGCATAATTTACTTTGCAAATTCCCAAGCCTATGCTTTTAAT
>JAFSQO010000081.1 GCA_017446645.1 Synergistaceae bacterium
GACGAGATACATACCTGAGTAACGCCGTGTTATCTCAAAGCTGTTAGTCTCGTTGCGTGCAAGTTCTTCGAGTTTCGCTACTACGATTTTGACGTTATCGAAAATTATGGCATTCTGTAAGAGTTCATCGCCTGTTACGGAGTTCAGCAAGATGTCGACCTGTGAAGCGTTGAGTTCCAGCCCCAGCTCATTCAGTGAAGCAGCCAGTTCAGCGTTAATATGATTTAATGCAGCACGGGTCTTTTTGAGTTCGTCCTCAAGTAAAGCGATTCTCTTGCCAGCCTTTTCTTTCGTGATTTCCCAGAATAAATAGCTCTTGTCAGGTGCAGTGATTTTCTTGTTCCTGAGTTCATCGAGTTCCTTCTCAATGTTTGCAGCTTTAGAACGCAATTCCGCAGCCTGTCTTCTCATGTCCCCTGCATTGCCGTTAATTAGCACAGCCAGTGCCCTGTCGAGTATTCTGTCGATTTTAGCACTGTTCGAGGCTTTATCTTCAGTGAATGGCAGCCACGTTGAATCAGGCAGACTTTCATGTATGTCCCGGAGCTTGAGTGCGTCATCAAGTGAACCCGTTAATTTTCCCCAGTTAGAAGCAAGATGAGGAGGCAGTTTGTCCTCGCTGGGTGTTTCAGGCTCAGACTCAAAGAATCCGAGTACATAGTCAGCAGCGTCATTAAAGGCATTGGCAGCAAAATCCGTAACTTCGTCCCAGTCAATCGTGAAGTAGCTTGTCCACCCTGATTCTGAGTCAGAAGCATGGGCATTTCCCGTGAATGTGAAAGCGCACACAAGAAGCAATGTTACAAAAAGTTTTCTCATAGTAATCTATCCTCCCTGATTTTGTGATAAATAAATCTCGTTATAAATCCCGTTCGACTTCAGCAATTCCTCATGAGTTCCCGCTGCCTTTACCTCACCGCCTTCGAGCAAGATAATTTTATCAGCTTCCTGAACCGAGCTAATTCTCTGAGCAATTATAATCTTAGTAACTTCAGGCATGTATGCCCGCAACGAAGATTTTATTAATGCATCAGTGTGAGTATCTACTGCACTTGTTGAGTCATCGAGTATTAAGATTTTCGGACGTTTGAGCAAAGCCCTTGCAATGCACAATCTTTGCTTTTGTCCTCCTGATAAATTCCTGCCGTTCTGTTCTATATGGGTGTTATACTTTTCCGGTAATCTCTCGATAAACTCATCAGCACACGCAATCTTGCACGCCTCCTGAATTCTTTGGTCAGTGGCCGAACTGTCTCCCCAGAGTAAATTCTCCCTGATAGTCCCTGAGAATAACTCGTTTTTCTGGAGAACTACGGCAACGTTATTTCTCAATGAAGCAAGGTCATACTCTCTGACATCATGACCGCCGACCATGACAGAGCCTTCTGAAACGTCATAGAGTCTTGAAATCAGCTGAACCAGCGTAGATTTTGATGACCCTGTGCCGCCTATAATGCCGATCATTGAGCCTGAATTAATCTGCAAATTTACGTGGCTTAATGCGAAATTCCTGTTGCTGCCGTACCTGAAACTTACGTCATGAAAAGTTATAGAGCCGTCTGAAAGTTCTTTTATGCCGTTGACTGGATTTGCAATTTCTGGGACTTCATTGAGGACTTCTGCAATTCTCAGGGCCGACTCCCTCGCAAGGGTAATCATTACGAAGACCATTGAGAGCCTCATCAAGCTGCCAAGTATCTGCATTCCATAGGTGATTAATGACGCAATCTGACCGACATCAAGCTCGCTGCTCAAGACTTTATAGGACCCGTAATAGAGCACGAAAATCATCACAGTGTCAATACAGAAGTGCATTACAGGGTTATTCAGTGACAGTATTTTCTCGGCAAAAGTGAATTCATTGCAAAGATTTCCTGCTGAGAGCGCAAATTTTTCTTTCTCGTAATCTTCCCGGACGAACGCCTTGACGACCCTTATTGCGTGAATATTTTCCTGTATAGAGTTATTTAACGCATCATATTTCTTGAATAAATTTCTGAATACAGGCATGGCCCATTTTGCAATCAAAAATAAAGCAACAGCCAGAAATGGCACGGTAAACAAGAAGACAAGAGCGATACTGCCTCCCATTATCCAGGCCATTATGAACGCGAAAACCAGCATTAACGGCCCTCGTATTGCAGTGCGTATTATCATCATGTAGGCTTGCTGAACATCGTTTACATCAGTAGTAAGTCGTGTTACAAGTGAGGCTGTCGAGAATTTATCGATATTTCCGAACGAGAATTTCTGAATTGCCCTGAACAGGTCACTGCGCAAGTTCTTAGCAAAACCACATGACGCTGTAGAACAGGCATTCCCTGCAATTATCCCGAATAAGAGCGACATGAAGGCCATTATGATTAACAACGCACCGTCAAGCAAAAGCTCGCGGAATTCACAACCTGCACGGATATTATTAACCAGTCTGGAAATTATGAAGGGTATAAGACACTCCATTACGACTTCGAGAGATACATAGAGTGGTGCTTCAAGTGAAGGCTTTTTATATTCCCGGACACTGGCTAATAACTTTAGCAAAATTTTTCGCTCTCCTGATAATAATAATAATATATAGCGTGAATATTTTATTTCTGGGATGTGAATTTTTTGCGAATAACGATATTAACTAACGGTCCCGGCGAGTTATGGGGCTGGGTGAGACCTGTTGCTGCTGAACTGCGAAAACGGGGGCATACAATTTCACTGTGGATATTACCGTGTCAGTTTTCTTCAGGCCATGAGCGCGAGGCAGGGTCATTACTGGGTGTAGACAAGCTCGAAGGCCCATTAAGTGCTTCAAGGATATGGCACGATATTAATTACGAGAAGACCGACAGAATTATCCAGCTTGGAGGCGATATAATTTTCGGCCTCAAAATGTCAAAAGCAGCCAATGCCCCATTGACCTGTTACACTTATGGACCAAAAAGGGCATATGATGACGTGAAAATCCTGACGGCATACAGGAAGCAGGCAAATAATATTAAAGGCGTTCAACCAATCGGAGACCTTACCAGAGACGCGTTAGACATGGACGTTACACCTTCCGGGATTTACGGGTGGAACTGGCCTAAAATTAAGAATTCACCGAGACTGCTGATATTTCCCGGCAGCCGTCCCCTGATAAGACATGCAGCACTCGATTGGGTCTGCGAAGTTCACGAATGCCTTAAATCACGTATTCCGGACCTAAGGGTGCGCGCCTTGTTCTCGCAGTTTATGCCAGAGAGCGAGCTGGATCAATGGCAGAAGGCAGGACTTAACCCAGTAAGAGCCGGAGCAGGTGTAGCGATGAGGGATGCTGATTTTGCGCTGACTCAGCCGGGGACAAATAATTTTGAGATGATGCACTGCGGATTACCGGGACTTGTTGTAGCTCCCGAAAAATTCCTGAAATTCGTACCGGTCTCCGGGATATTTGGCTTTCTGGCGGACTTGCCCATGATTGGCCTTACTCTCCGGAAAATCGCAGCCTTAAGAATAATCAAGAAATGGGGCGGCGTTATCTCACTTCCTAACAGGATAACGTCAAATAAATTACTCAACGAGATGTACGGGGATATAACTCCGGAAGACGTTGCAGAAGAAATTGCTGAAGAACTTAGTGACCCTGATAAACTCGCTAAAACCAGTGAAGAGTTGCTCAAACTTTCAGGCAGTCCGGGAGCTTCGTCAAGGCTCTGCGACATAGTTTTGTCCTCAAACAGGTAGAGCAGGTAGAACAGGTAAATCATGGCTAATTACAGAAATGCGTTGTCAATGCTTTTATCATACACCCGAAAATATTGGCTTAAGCTGATTCTTGCTGTAATCTTCATGCTTGCTTCTGCCGGGTTAAATGTCCTGCCTCCTTACATGTTCAGAAATGTAGTAGATGACGTGCTTATCTCGAAGAATATTTTCATGCTTAATATTATCTGCGGATCTTTAATCCTGATTTTCGGGCTGAAGGCAATTACTACATACTATCAGCGTTACTTAATGAGCCAGGCCGGGCAGAGCGTAGTCATGGATTTGCGCATTACACTCTATGACCATATCCAGAGAATGAGCCTGAGCAAAATTTACGCCTCAAGAATAGGGGAGTTAATGAGCCGCATAACCGGAGATGTCGAAACCCTCCAGAACGTAGTATCGAACACGTTTATAGATTTGCTGTTTAATCTCGTTACTTTTATGGGAATGTTCGCATTTATCATATATATTAACTGGAAATTGACGTGCTTTATAATCATAATACTCCCGTTTGTGGCGTTATTGCTTTCTTATGCTTCACGGAAATTGCGTCTCGCAGGCCATAACGTCCAGGAAGAACTCGCAAATATCACTGCTACTGCTCAGGAGGCATTTTCAGCTATAAGAGTCGTAAGGGCATTTGCTACAGAAGATGAAGAACTCGAACGCTTTACTCTTGCGAACTCTAAGAATTACAAGGCGTTGCTTCAAGCTGTCTCTATTCAGGGCATTTTAGCAGGAGTTATTGAAGTCTTCCTGATTTTTGCTCTCTCTATAATCTTCTGGTATGGAGGCAATGACGTAATCAACGGGACCTTGACACCGGGCGAGTTAATCTCGTTCGTAGGCTATATAGCTTTCATGGTTCAGCCAATCCGGAGCATAATGAACCAGATGAGCAGCCTTCAAAGGGGCATAGCTTCAGCCGAGAGAATTTGCGATATTTTGCAGCTCCCTTCAGAAGACTCTGACGCTGATAACGGGATAAAGCACAGGATTTCAGGTGCAGTAAAATTCGAGAATGTCTGCTTTCACTACAACGAAGGCCAGGAAATTCTCAGCAATATAAATCTTGATGTCAAAGCAGGCGAGAAAATAGCAATAGTAGGCCCTACAGGTTCGGGGAAGTCTACACTTGTTGACTTAATCCCCAGATTTTACGAGCCATCAAAAGGACGCATCATAATTGACGGCCATGACATCCGGGAGTTTTCCCTCAAAGATTTACGCAGACAAATCGGCATAGTCCCCCAAGAAAGCATCTTAATGAAAGGAACTTTGGCATTTAACATAGCTTACGGGTTAAAAAACGTTGACATGGACAAAATCATCGAAGCCAGCGAGATCGCAGATATTAGGGACTTCATCGAGAGCCTTCCTGATAAGTTCCAGACCCAGACAGGCGAACGCGGTGTAACTCTCTCAGGCGGCCAGAGACAACGCA
>JAFSQO010000082.1 GCA_017446645.1 Synergistaceae bacterium
AAATTCTGGAAAAAGGGTAATGTTATACTGTGCCTCATGGGAGTCGAGAGTCAGTCTACTATAGACAAGACTATGCCGATAAGAGTCTTTAGTTATGAAGGAGCTGATTACAGGACTCAGGTTGTCGAGCGTGACGAAGCAGCAAGGGAAGCCTCACAAAACGGCAACAAGGGTTTGGCAAAGGCAATCAGGGCAAAGAAATTTTATCCTGTGATAACTGCTGTGATATATTACGGGACGAAACGGCGTTGGAGAAAAAATAAATCCCTGCTTGAATGTCTCGATATTCCACCGGAGCTTGACGGCCTAATCGAGGACAGGAAGATTAACGTTATCGAGCTTGCCTGGCTCAGTGACGAGAAAGAAAAGACCCTCAAGAGTGATCTGCGTTTTGTAGTGAGGACTTTGAAACAATTAAGACTGACAGGGCACGCTGATTATGATAGCTTATATGAACTCAAGCACTTTGAAGATGGTTTGAGAGTTTTAATGGCACTCACAGGACATGATAAACTCTTTGAGGAAGCAATTCTTAAATATCGAGAAGGAGGAAGAAAGAACGTGGTAGATTTTGTCGGCGGTATTTACAGAAAAGGATTTGATGAAGGCGAAATCAAAGGCATAGCTGAAGGTAAAGCTGAGGGCATAGCTCAGGGCAAAAAAGAGGAATCCTCAATAGCATCAAGAGCATTTGCCAAAGGACTTGAACTGTTCAAGAAAATTGGTGCGTCACCTGAAGATATTGCTGAATTTCAGACCCTTTACCCGATTCAGAATCAAGGGAATAATTCATGACGCGAATTTAGGAGGACACAAAAAGCATGGCTGATTCTGTCAATGACATTTACAGAGCTGGGTTTTATAAAGGCATGAAAAAAGGCCGTAAAAAAGGCTTTGAAGAAGGTCGTAAAGAGGGTATTCATGAAGGCAGAATTGAAATAATAAATACTATTGGAGGCTTGTATTATGCAGGTATTGATGAAGGTACTGAGAAGGGCATAAAAGAAGAATATGAGCGAGCATCACAGGCTTTTGCTGAAGGAGTCAAGATACTGCAGAGTCTTGGTGCTACTCCTGAAGATATTGCAAAGTTTCAGACCCTTTACCCACCTCCAATTCTGTTGCTGAATGATGATGATTGTGATTAACTCATGATACGTACTCGCTTCATTTACTCAAAGAGACACGGGGCGTGTTTTGTGCCTCATATTGCATTGGCTCAGATATTCTCGCGTTCTGCCAGACGTGCGGGGCTTGAACTCGAAATGACTCATGGATTCTCGCCTCGTGCTAAAATCTCGTTTTGCCCTGAACTTCCAGCTGGTGTCGTTGCCCTTAACGAATGCGTTGATATGTTCTTTCAGGACTTGGCTGACCATGACTTGGACTTGCTTGACGACATGAATGCTTCTTTACCCGAAGGCTTTAATATTTCACGTGTTATCTACCCTGACGATGAGTCACCTTCACTGGGAAAACTATGCAAACACGCCGAGTATTTACTGAGAAGTTTTAAGTGTGATAACTTGATTCAACACGCAAAAAATTTCTACTCTGATTCTCTCATCAAGTCAGAATGTCAAGGCGAATGGACAAGAATAATATTATCTGAACCTGCGCAAAACCCAATCGGAGGACTCGTGAAAAACATGATTAACGAAAATATTATTAACGGTTGGCACGAAATTAATATAGTTCGCGTCTCAATCGGCAAATATAATCCTGAACTGGATACGGTGTCGCTCTAATGCCTGAAATAAAAATCATAGCTGATTTAAGAGAATCCGAACAGTCAAGGGTTGCTGTGCTGGAAGACGGCAGACTCTCTGAAATATTCATCGATTACAATCTTGATGACGAAAATACTTTTATCCCTTCACGATTCAAAACTCGTCCCGGTGATATTTTCAAGGCTCGTGTTGATAAAGTCTTACCGGCTATTAACGCTGCCTTCTGTGTATTGTCCAAACGCAATAGCCATAAAGACTCCTCACGAAATTCCTTTATTTATCTCAGTGAAGCCCCCGATGACATAAAGCCCGGCCATGAGTTAATCGTTCAGGTAATCAAGAACTCAGGCAAGAATAAGGCACCCAGAGTAAGCACACGAATTTCACTGCCCGGACGCTATCTAGTCTTAGTCCCTGATAATGATGATTCAGGGGTCTCGCGTCGTGTCGAAGATAACTCGCAAAGAAAGAGGCTCAAGAAAATAGCTGACGACCTGAAAGCTAAGGCTCCCGGATTTGGCGTTATTCTCAGGGCTGCTTCTGTGTCAGGTGAACTCGACGAAAAGATTTTACATGATGAACTTGCAAATTTATTATCGCTCTGGAACGAAATCACTGACAAAGCAAAGAACTCTCCTGCCCCTTGTTTATTATATCGTGAGGCCGGAACTCTGGGACGGGTCTTGCGTGATGAGATAGCAGGCAGAATTGACGAAATTATCATCGACAACCCTGAAGAGTACGATCGTGCAGAAGTCTTCGTGTCAAGATTTTTCCCGGATGAATCACCCTGCATGACACTTTATTCAGGTCTTACTCCCATTTTTGATTATTATGCTATAGAGAATGAGCTTGCAAAATTACTCGAACGCAAAGTATGGCTCAAAAGCGGCGCATACCTAATTATCGACCAGACAGAAGCACTCACTGTAATAGACGTTAATACAGGGAAGTTCACGAAAATCCCTGACATGAGGCAGACGATTCTGGCAGCAAAT
>JAFSQO010000083.1 GCA_017446645.1 Synergistaceae bacterium
CTCCAAAGGCGTTAATTCCCTGCGTCCCACAGGTACTCTAATATTGATTTATTGCTTTTGTTGTCGGAATTCTAACAAGATATTCCAGTTATTCAACGAAGCGAATTATACACTACTAATCTAATTGGCGCAATTCATCTCTCACTTATAGAAGTTGGAGTATTCTTGCATGTTTTAGGATAAAAATCTGGTCGACTATGTTGTACAAGGCTGCGACTAGAAGCGAAATTATCAGGGGAACCGAGTAGCGTATGAGTAATTTATTCACCGGTTCAGTTTCGAGAAAAGAATTTTTGTTCGAGTTATTCAAGTTTTTCACCTTCCGTTAAGTTAGTTTCGGGGAGGCATGTTAATTCTTGTGAGTGTAATGCGCTCCTCCGTTTGATGCCCGGACTTACGCATTTAACTGCTGCACAGCGTGAAATATTATAGCACCCTGAAAATTCATGTAATGCGAAAAAATTTTTAGTGTAAAATTATAGGCATCTCGATTATTCAGGGAGGAATGTTGTTATGAGAATTGTCCAAACCAGCTCGGTAATCAATACTTCGGGTTCAGTCAGCAGGCTCGAAAAGGGCTTCATCATCAGGCGGACTGACACCCAGTACATGCACGTTCGGGAGCCTATCATGGTACAGCGTCCCCAGATCGAAGACTTTAACAATATGGTAGTCGTTCATGACCAGGTAGAGCAGTACGTATAAGTAAAGTGATTAAAATTAATCACACTGTCCGATGAATTGCAGTCCTCTCCTTGATTAAAATTAAGAAAAATCACTCGCGCAGGAGAGGTTTTTGTGTATTATAATGATTACGTAAATTTAATTTCAGGAGGTAAAGTATGAGATTAAGCAGATTAATATCATCATTGTTGCTGACATCAATTTTGTCGCTTACAGGTGCACCGGTTTTTGCAGCTCCGCCCAGATATGACGAGTATCGCGAGCAGAGAAGGCTTGACAGGATGCGCATAGAGTACGAAATCCGTGAACGTGCAAGACGCGACCAAATGCGCTGGGAACGTCAACGCATGGACATGGAACGCCGCGAATGGGACAGGCGTGAACGCGAATGGGAAGCCAGAGAAGAGCAGCGACGCAATGAAGAACGCCGCAGAAGACGTCATGACAGGGAAGCCGAAATCATTGGCTCAATCCTTACAGAGATAATTAAGAACAACAGAAAGTAATTGCAAATCTGAATTTACAGGAGGATTTTTCACGATGAAGAAATTTATTGCAAGATTTTTGCTGCTCACTGCAATTATCATGCTCTTAGCAAGTACAGCCTTCGCAGCAGTCAATGGCGTAGCTGATCTCAAATCCGCAAAAGTAGGTGTTGAAGCAGGGTCTGTTTCTGAGTTATCCGTCCGTGATGTTCTCAAGGATAATCGGGAAAACATTTTTACTTATGACAGCGTAGAGGCCCTTGTCACTGCCCTTAGAGACAAAAAGATTGACGCAGCAGTCCTTGATGAGACCCCTGCAAGATACTTTGCGATTAACTATGATGATCTAAGGATTTTACCCGAAGCCCTCCAGACTTACTTAATGGGAATAGCTTTCAAGAAGGGTAATGCTCTGTGCAATGACGTGAATAAGGCCCTTACTGAGTTAAAAGATGACGGGACTTTAGCACGAATAATCGCCAATAACATGCACTCGGAGTCAAATCCTGAAGATATAGACCTGAATAAAGACGCTAAGAACGGCAAGCTCTGGGTAGGCTGCTCTGCTGTCTTCCCGCCTTATGAAGTCAGGACAGAAAAGGGTTTTGCAGGAATTGACGTAGAACTTTCTGCTGCTATTGCCAAGAAGCTGGATAAAGAACTCGTCATGGTCGATTACAGGTTTGACTTGCTGCCCGAAGCCCTTGAAACCGGACGCATTGACATGATCTGCTCGGCTTTTACAATCAGTGAAGCCAGAAGCGAATTCATGGATTTCACGGATCCTTATGATGCAGACCAGGAAGTTATATTAGTCCTTGCAGATAAGTAGATGCCCCCTTCCCGGCCTTGCGATTGGTTTTATGTAATGACCCCTTCCCGGCCTTCCCCTTGACAGGGGACGGAGCAAGACGGTGGCACAAGTCCCTCCTGTTAAGGGGGGATTTAGGGGGGTCTTATTTTTTTCTGGTATAATTTTATGCTTTAATTTTTAATTCAGGAGGTATCTTTATTATGACGAGAAAGAAATTATTAGTCGCAGTATTATTACTCGTAACAGTCTTTGCAGCATCTCAGGCATTGGCTTTTTCAGGTCGCACAAAGTGGCGGGTCACTCTCGACAGCGGAGTAACCAGCGGTATCGCAGCTTCAGGGCACACGTTACTGCTTGGCTGCGAGACCGGCAGATTCTACGCCCTCAACAAGGACACAGGTTCAGAAATCTGGGCATACAAGGGCAGCAGCACCGTCAAAGGCACTCCTACCGTGATAGGCTCTAACGTAGTCTTTGCTCAGGGTGACGGAACTATAACATGCCTGAAAATCTCAGACGGTTCGTTAGTATGGCAGAATTTACCCATTGTAGACGAAGACAACACACTTCAGGACGGCACAACAGCAGGTGACGGAATGCTCTTCGTCTCTAGGTTAAACGGAAAATTACACGCCCTTGACCAGAAAAACGGCCACCTCTTATGGACATACAAGGCTGGCGACCAGGGTCTCAGGACAGCACCCGGTTATGGTGACGGCTTTGTCTTCTTAGGTGCTTATGACGGAATCATGAGCATCATCACCCCCCATAACGGAAAGCGCGTAAATGGAGGCGGTGCAGGCGGTGCACTCAATACTCCAGTCGTGAAGAACGGCAAGGTATATTACTCAAGCTGGGACGGCTCTGTCCAGTCAGTGCAGATTAAGGACGTTATCCCATTATGGGACACTAAAGTCGGCGACCCTGTAACGACTCCTCCGGCAGTTGGTGAGGGCATAGTTGCAGTCGGGACAGTAAGGGGCGTAGTTGCAGCTATCGATGATAAGAGCGGCAGTCTCCTCTGGAAATTCGAGACCAATGGCAGCAGCATCACAGGAACCCCAATAATTGAAGGCGGACTGGTCTTCGTAGGGACTGAAGCAGGTACTCTATACGCACTTGACAAGGAAACAGGTAAACCCAGATTCAATTTTGATGCAGGCGGTTCCATAAGTACGAACGCATTATTTGACGGCGGTGTGCTTTATTTCTCTCATGGCGATGTCCATGCAATGCAGTAAGTGAAGTAATAAATAACGTAAAATGAAGATATTTGCAGTATTACTTGCGTTAATATTATTCACTGAGTCAGGGGCTGTTGCAAATGGGCAGACTCCCTGGCTGAACTCGAATATCAACGGAGCAGTGAAAGACTATAACCCGGATTTGCGCGATGACTTTTACGTGAACGTTAATCATGACTGGTTTATGAATGCAAAACTCAAGCCGGGACATGCAAGTAACGGTTCATTCTATGCGCTTCAGGACAAGGTTGACGCTAATTTACGTGCCCTAATGACTGACAAGGCTCTGACTGGTCATGACGCGGAGCTTGTGCAGAATTTATACACACTCTGGCTTGACTGGGACAAACGCAATAAAGCAGGACTCGGAGACTTGCCGGAACTTGCAGGGAAAATCAGGAGCATAAAGACCCTTGATGACCTCAATAAATACTTCATGTCAGAGTTGGCTTTAAATCACGGCTCATTCATTGCCATGTTCGTGCTTGGCTTTGACAACAAGGACTCAGAGTCATACAACATTGAGCTTGCACCTACAGGGCTTTCACTCAGGGACTCCGCAGAG
>JAFSQO010000084.1 GCA_017446645.1 Synergistaceae bacterium
AGACTTATGCGATACCCAGAATCAGGGGCGCAATCCTTGACGAGTTACGAAAATGCGACTGGTTTTCACGAACAGGACGCGAAAAAGTGCAGCGACTCAACAGGGCAATGGAGAAAATTTTGCGTGATAAGGGCGAACTCCGCGATGAGTGGCTCATGGAAGAACTTGGCATTGATGAAGATGAATACTACGAAGTCCAGGAGCTTGCTTCACGGGGCTATATCACTTCGCTTGACGATACGACTCCGTTAGATGACGGTGAGGTCCCGATTGAGGCAACTCTTGCTGACGACAGAGAAGGAGCACCTGAGAGGCTCGAAGCAGAAAGCGAGAAGCAGCAGTTGATCGAAGCCCTTCAAGAATTACCAGAAAGAGAGCGTCAGATGCTGAGTCTTTATTATTACGAAGGCTTGACCCTTAAAGAAATAGGCCAGGTACTGGGAGTGTCAGAAAGCAGGGTCTCACAGATTCACGGCAAGGGTTTATCGATGTTGAGGACGATTCTTAAAGCAAAAATGAACGAGTAAAAACAGTGACTAGATTTATATAATTTATAAAATAAATTTCAGGAGGTGACTTAATAAATTGCTCAATAAAGAAATTTTTGATCTTCATGCTCAGGACGACGGGATTTATCTTTCATGTTACGGCGAAAATTTCAACGAGAGCGATGTCTATGCTTTTCTTAAAGAGTATGGCATTGTTCGCTATGATTTCAAGGCTATACGAAAATTTCTGAAGGATAAGGCAACCTGCAAAATATGCACACGTAACCCTGCGTTCGAGAAAGATGCAAAGGTCATAGTCTCTCTGGCAAAGGACAAGATGACAGCCAGCGTTACTATAGAGCCTCCGTTTTTTGCCAAACCCTGGCCGACTGAGCATGATGTCTTGAATGCACTCGAAGCTCACGGGGTAAAAGTCGGAATAGATGAGATTGCTATAAAGTCATTGTTAGCCCGCAAGCTCGCGAATGAACCTGCAATCGTAGCTAACGGAATTCCCCCGATTGAAGGCCGTGACGCATGGATAGAATTAATAAAGGATCCTGATAAACCGTTTGAAGTCCGCGATGACGAGAAAATAGATTTCTGGAGTCGCAGCACAATAGTTACAGTTCATCCGGGACAGGAAATTGCTATAAAACACCCTTTAGAGAACGGCAAGAACGGCGTTGACGTAACAGGCTCAGTAGTAAGATCAATGCCAGTTAAGAATATAGAATTTTCGTTTGGTGACGGACTGAAGCGCGACGATGAGAACTCCCTGATGCTCATAGCTACAGCAGAAGGCCAGCTCAAGAATGAACGCGGAAGATTAGTTATCCTGCCTGAACTTGATATACATAATGATATAGATTTTTCGGTCGGCAGCATTGACTTCACAGGTGCTGTGAAAATTCGAGGCTCAGTTAGAGAGGGTTTTCACGTTACTGCACGAGGCAATATCGAGATCAACGGGACAGTCGAGGGCGCAGATATTGACTCCCAGGGCGTTATCATAGTTCACGGAGGAGTCAGGGGCATGGGCAAGGGTACAGTCCGGGCAAACGGCGATATATCACTCAGCTTCGGCGACCAGGCAACAATCAGGAGCGGCGGAAATATCTTGGTCAAGAACGCAATGCTCCACAGCAGATTATACGCTGGCAAGGCTATAGTCGCACTTGGAAGCGGAAAGCACTCCCAGATAGCAGGCGGCAGAATGGAAGCGGGCCTCGAAGTCTCTTGTAATATACTAGGCTCTGAAATGGGAACTAAGACAGAAGTTATAGTCGGCTTACCCCCTGAGCAGCTGGAGAAGAAAAAAGTCTTTACGACAGAGATAAAACGCTGTGAAGAAAATCTTGAGAAGATAGAGCCTAATTTTATTTTGCTCAAGAAATTAGAAGCAGCAGGGCAACTCGACGATAATAAACGGGTAATGCTGATGAACCTGACTAAAATGAAGTTCCAGTTACAGGCAACGCTTGAATCAATGCAGACAGAGTTAGACGCCTTAGAAGAAAACCTTGCACTTGTCCGCGACAAAGGCATAGTAAGGGTCAAAGATATTTGCTACTCAGGTGTATTTATCTCGATAAGGGGATTGAATTACATAGTTCGTGAAAATTGCAGATATACTTCATTCATTGCTGATGACGAAAAACGCTGTATAGTTCTTGCTCCGTTTGACTATATGGCAGGCCGCTTAGGAGGTTAATTTATAATGCAGCCAGTAAGTTTATTGATGTCGAATCTTAACGTCGCTTCTGAAACCAGCGTAAAATATGCTCCTAACGCAGGGGCAGCAGCTCAGGAGACAGGCCAGAGTCAGGAAATCGTCCAGGAAGGCATAAGGCGGGTTCAGACGGTTCAGGCCAGTGAAGCAATGTCGCGCTCTCAAAGGGTTCACAGGAAGAACGAGAATGATGAACGCGAAGAACGTGAAGGCAATAGCAG
>JAFSQO010000010.1 GCA_017446645.1 Synergistaceae bacterium
ATTGCATTAGTGCTTATTCCAGCCTCGCCAAAATAAATAAATTCACGAGTATATTGCAGGACAGGCGGGACTAGATAAATCAACGATACAAGAATTAATAACGATAAAGCATAAAGATTTACCCGTGAAATAAAAATAGCGATGACTGCAAGCAACGCAAGAACAGCAATCGCTATGACAAGCCTGCGGTTAAATGCTATTAGAGCCAAATTCATGCCACGCGGATCATAGACTCTGAGGCCGAACACTGCACAGCCTGCAAGAAATCCCAGAAGAGCGGACAGCTTCACGAGCTTTTTGTTCGAGTCAGCAAAACTGAATATTATTCCAAGCATCATTGCAAACGCTGCAAGATGGTCCGTAACTGCGACAAGATACTTTAGTATTTTTCATCACTCCTTAAACATGAGAAAAACGGAAAGCCTGACATAAGCCAGACTTCCGCAAAAAGTTTAATTTCCGTAAAAATTTCTTAGTCGTTCTGTAACTGCTCGGCTGTGTAATTCCAATCGAATTCAACAGTGTAGGTCTTGAAGAACTCTTTAGCCTTCTCTTTAGCCGGTACTCCTGTCTCTTCGTCAATGTGAAGCAGGTAATCAGTCGGCGGTTCGATTATGAATCTCAGCTTGTAAGGACCAACAGCAAGACCCTTTGCGATATTTGCTCCGTAATGAGGGCCATCATCTGCGTTCATGGGCATGAAGGAACCTGACATTACGACTTTGCCGTCGATTTTGGCGATCTCGTACTTCACTGTCAGGTATGCCGGCCAAATGTCTTCACCGTTGCCGAAGCCATATGCTATTGCGTCTGCTGGTTTCAGGTGAATATCGGCCTCCAGGTGCATGTCTGACTCCTCGCGTGAAAGTCCCTTGCCTGTCGGGTACATGTCTACAGCCTGGAAATACACTGCTGCTACGTTATAGGGTCCTGCCTGGGTCTCGCCGATTGGGATCTCCTCAAAGCCTGCCTGACCGGGTTTGACGCTGACCGCCTGTGCTCCGAAAGCTGCCCCTGAAAGAGCAAGCGCAAGAATTAATACAGCAAAAAAGCATTTTTTCATGATAATATAACCTCCAAGATAAATTATTTATATAAATTCCCCGTAGAAAAAAATCTCTCGCAAAGATTCACGGGGCATTTATTTACTCTTCTCATTTTTCTTTCTGAACAGGTGAGGCAGCATAATCCACACAGCTGCGATTACCAGCATTATTTGCGGGATCAAAGTTTCTGCCCTGTCGTAAATGCTGAGTATCTCAATGCTAAAGCCATTCATTGCAGGTATTACAGTACGGCCTGTGATTACATCAGCTTCGGTGAGTTCTACTACACCTTTCCCCATGAAAGATATACACATTAAGAATAATAATATGCTGGTGAAGATAAAGAACGCCCTTAACGGTAACTTGACGCTGAAATACCTGAACGCTACCCAGACTGCAACGAGAACGAGAACACCTGCGCCTATTCCGTAAGCTATGTATGCAGGGTTGCTCATGCCTCCGGTAAAGGCTGCTGAGTAGAAGAGAATCAACTCTGCGCCCTCTCTCATGACTGCAATGAACGCCGCAAATATCAATGTCCACTGGCTTTTTGAGTCTATTGACTGCTGAACCTTGCCGCTGATGTAATTTTCCCAGGCAATATTATCTGCCTTAGAGAGCATCCAGTTGCTGACGTAAAACAAAACTGCTACTGCAAGAAACATTGTCCAGCCTTCTAATAATTCTCTGGCCACTCCGCTTTGTTCTCCCATTAGAGTATCTAATGCCCAGGCAAGAATGACGCTCGCGAGGATAGCTGCAAACGAGCCGAGATAAACCCCCTTGAGCATGTGCTTGTTTCCCGTTTTGATTAAATAAGCAACGATTGCAACGATTACAAGAATCGCCTCAAGTCCTTCACGCACCAATAACCCGAAAGCCGTCACGAAGGTCAGCCAGTCACGACTCACAGGAGCCTTTTTCTCTGAGCCTGCTTCACTCACAACAGGAGCAGGAGCAGGATTTTCCTGAACGGGTGCGCTTGCGATCAAGGGCCTTTCCACTTTAGTATCAACATAAATTGCCTGGCCTACTGAGTCAGGGTCACTGATTTCTGCTTTGCCGTCAAGAACCATTGAGTCCTTGTAGACTTTTATCTTTAAGTCCTCGATTTGCTGCATCAACGCATTCTTTTCTTTCTCCTGATTGCCCAGTAAAACATGTTTGATGTCCCTGAACTGCGCCTCAATGTGATTGACTCTTGCAGCTGAGATTGCATACATGACCGTACTCTCTACGCCCTGAACTTCATAATACTTGAAATAAGCATCGTTGACGTTAGTATATGCGTCCTTGTAGTTGTCGTTCTTGACGTTCTCTATTGCTGAGTTAAACTCTAAGGCCATATCAGCAGCAACCCCGCGCCAGTCATCATAACGTTTTTTCTTTTTCGCAGCTTCTGACTCGCCGACACACGAGAGAATCAAAGCGCATAAAATTAACAAAGGCAGTGCATAATAAACAAAGCCTCTTCTTTTCATGATTAAGACTCCTTGCTATAGTGTGTGAAAAATTATGTATACCAAACTTTATAAAGATTTATCAACGTGCAAATTCTATCAGCTGTTAAATTTCTGGTCAAGTGAAAGTTATTAATCACAAACTCTAAAGTAAGACCGGATCAGGTAATTTATCAGAGCCTTCGAGTTCGAGTTCTGCAATTACACGAAAATCCGTGAGGTCTTCAATAAGTCTAAAGTTTGGCCTGTAAGTTTTGATGACCCTTAAACCCTCATGAAGTCCCCGTGAGATTCCCGCAAGCCCGAAAATTTTGCAAAGCCTCTTATTCCTGACAGAGCCGCGAATTATTCCGGGATTATCGATTATTATTCTTGCAGGATTTGGAACGATTGAGATTTTGATGTGCTTATCGATATTATAGTCAGCATGAAGTAAGGCATTCAACAACGCTGCCTTCACTGCTTCGGCACATGAACTTGAGAGCCTGCATGTCAATCTAGGGATTATCTTGTGACAAGCCAGCCATATATTTGGGGCTTTGAGAGCAAAAATTTTCCCGGAGTAGTGAAGTTCTGCCCTAATCTGCAAAATATTGCTGAACATTAAGGCCCCTGCGAAAGTTAAATGTTTGCCTGAGTAAATAAAGCTGCGTCTCAAAAATTCCTGCCCTGTAAAACCTGAGAGCTTCGTGGCTGAGTGTTTGAACTCACTGAGGCTTTTACGGTCGAGAGGCATATTCTCAACTGGGAAATCATCACGCGATGAGTCAAGGGCTTCTGACGCGAATACAGTCCTTGCGAATTTCCCTGAAATTACGTTGACCCCTTCGATTCTGCGATAAACTTTGCCGTCAAGAATTACGGGCTTCTCATTGTGTGATAAAGCTTTCACGTGAGCTGCTATGATTCTTGCGGGGTAATCAAACACTTCGCACTCACAGCCTGCAAAGAGTATTCGGGGCCTTATGCTGTCATCAAGTCCTGAGAGAATCAAGCCGCCTGTCTCGTCATGAAAGGCTCCGGCAATTATCCAGCCTCCGGAAGAATTGGCAAGCGCACATATAGTCTCCGGGATTTTGTGAAGCTCGTCATATCCTAGAAACTCGCAATCTTCGCCTGAAATTCTATTGAGAAATGCAGCAAAATTTTCACTCAAAGCAGTTTTTGAAGCACCTCGCCTATGTCCTGATTAATCAAGATTGAACGTTTAGAAATCCCTACGCTGTCAGGCAATTTTGCCTCACCGAGATTAACGCAGCAGTAAAGGGCGTCCGGCCATTCACGGGTCATTCTCCAGAAGGGAAATTTTATTATACCAGGAGTGTTCATGCCAGTACCCAGCTCAAGAAACAGGGTTTTACTGTTGTGATTGCCCTCAAGAAATTTCACGTAATTATCCGCAGCCTTGTGCCAGCCCTCGTCCTCGACAAATTTATCGTCAGAGCGCAAATTCATAACCATCGGACGGCCGCAGACAGGACAGACAGGCAGCAATTCTTCAGGGACTCGCATATCTTTCTGGGACTCTATCATCTTCACTATTATTGCTTCGTTGTCGTAAGTCTTCTCATGGCACGGCAGGGAACACTGAAACAAACCGTAATCGCCCTGCGTGTAAAAGAGCCGCGATTTGTCAAAGCCTGCTTTCTGAAAACAGTGATCTACGTTAGTTGTGATGACGAAATAATTTTTCCCCTGAACAAGTCTCAGCAAGTTATCATAAACGGGCTTGGGAGGATCATTATACCTGTTAATGAAAATATATCTGCTCCAGTATGCCCAGAACTCCTGAGAAGAGTCGAACGGGTAAAAGCCTCCTGAGTACATGTCATGAAAGCCGTATTTTGCCTCGAAGTCCGAGAAATATTTGGAGAACCTCTCGCCGTCATAGACAAAACCTGCTGAAGTCGAAAGCCCTGCACCTGCACCGATGATTATTGCCTGAGAGTCATTTAGTGCCTGTCTGAGTCTTTCTATCATGCTGTCAATCATGCTGTCAATCATGCTGTCAGCTCCTTTCTGTAAATTTCGTAGTCTGAATCTTTGAAGACGTTAAATATTATTTTCTTCATGCTAACAGACTCGTCAAGAAAATTTTTCACGGTCTTAACTGCAATTTTCGCGGCAATATCATTCGGGAAATGAAACTCGCCGGTCGAGATACAGCAAAAGGCAATTGATTCAACATTATTCTTCTCCGCAATTTCCAGGCAGGATTTGTAACAGCTCTCAAGTTCACCGCAATGTCTTTGAGTCAAGGCTCCCGTTACAATCGGCCCGACTGTGTGAATCACATAATCGCACGGAAGATTATATGCTCCTGTAATCTTTGCCTGGCCCGTTAATTCGTCATGACCCTGAGCAAGCATTAATTTATAGCACTCATCGCGAAGCTGGAGACCTGCAGCAGAATGAATCGCGTTATCTATACAGCGATGACATGGAATGAAGCAGCCCAGTAATTTATTGTTCGCAGCATTTACTATTGCTCCTGTCTTGAGGCGTGTTATATCCCCCTGCCATAATGAGATTTTCGGGAAAATTTCCGGCAGTGAGTCAGAGTCAACAATTCCCCTTGATTCCCGTTCGTGTGATAAAAACTCGTCCTGAAGCTCCAAAAATTTTTCGTCTAGCTTCATGGGCGGACGTATATTCATCAATGAACGCAGTAATATCCTTTTGTCAGTTATGTTAGCAGCGTCATGCCTGTACTCCGGCATTTCGTCAAGTAAAAAATTTATAAGCCAATCTAATTTTGAGTCCATGATTTATTTATGCTCCGTTAAAAATTTTTTCAGATATTATAATTATAAAGGGTGATTAATATTAAAAGATTCTTGATTATTGACGGGCACGGTTTAGCTCACAGGGGATTTAATGCCCTTAACAAAGCCAGATTAACCGCGCCGGACGGTACACCTACGACTATGATTGTAGGATTTATGAACATGTTTTTCAAGGTTCAGGACGAATTAAGACCTGACGTTAATGTTATAGTCTTCGATGCCAGGGGAAAGACCTTCAGGCATGAGTTACTCGAAGGCTACAAGAAAGACCGCAAGGCTTTGGACGATGATTTGAGAATTCAGCTGCCAATTTTGCGGGAGTTATTGGGCTATCTGGGCTGCAACGTCATTATCCGTGAAGGAGTCGAGGCTGACGATACTGCTGCATCGTTTGCAAGACTGGCTCAGGGTGAAGGCCATGAGGTCATACTGCTCTCGTCCGATAAAGATTTTTTTCAGCTAATAGGCTCAGGGATAAAAATGATGCGTCCGATTAAAAACGGGGTATCAGCTGCAGAAGTCTATGATGTCAAGGCTTTCGTTGAGGAGTACGGTTTCAGGCCGCAATTAATGGCTGATTATCTTGCAATAGTCGGCGACAGGTCAGATAACGTACAGGGCATACCTGGAATCGGGCCGGTAGGTGCAAGGAATTTAGTCGCAGAATATGGTTCTATCGAAAACATTTTTGCGTCACTCGACAAGCTGAAAAAGGGTACACGCGCTAAACTCGAAGCTCACGGATTAGAGCAGGCTTTGTGGATCCGCGACAAGATAATAAAATTCAAAGAGGACATTTTTGCAGGGGATTCAGACTTTCTCAATCAATGCATAAATCGTGAACCTGACTTGCAGAAAGCAGAGGAGTTAGCAGCACATCTCGGTCTTTTCAGGGTATTGAAGCGTCTGGGCAGCAACAGAGAAATCGAA
>JAFSQO010000085.1 GCA_017446645.1 Synergistaceae bacterium
AAACCGGTTTATGAACTCATGGCAGCTGAAACGGGAAAACTTACAGCAATTAACGAAAAAATTGACGAAGCATTTGATATAGCCTTTGCATTCCCTAAGACTGAAGCAGGCAAAAAATTATGTGATGAACTCAGTGAGTACATTCGCACTATAAAAAATAACGGTGAACTCGACAAAATAATCTCGAAATGGACAAGTGCAGGCGAAAGCGGGAAGGCCCTCCCTGACTACAAAAAATTTCCGGCTGATAATGGCGTTCTGACAATGGCAACTGAAGGTGAATATGCGCCATTCAACTACATTCGCAATAATAATGAAATTGCAGGCTTCGAGATTGACATTGCAGCAGGTTTCTGTGAGTCTCACGGTTATGGCCTAAATGTTACAGCGATGGCCTTTGATGCAATTCTTCCTGCTATTGCTTCAGGGAAATTTGATTTTGCAGGTGCGTCACTTGCCCCCGGAGACGAACACTCTAAGAACGTATATTTCTCAGAGCCTTATTATCAGAGCAGATCGGTCTTAGTCGTCATGAAAAGTGATAATGCAATCCCAGAACAGCAGGATACAAGTAAATTTGCTTCGTTTATCGGGGACATTAAAGGCAGCTTAGACAGGACTTTCATACGTGAGGACAGGTGGCAGCTGTTCATCGAAGGCATAGCGAACACCATGATAATCACTGTTTTAGCAATAATATTCGGGACTATATCAGGCTTTATCATATATCTATTTTGCAGGAGCGGTAATATTTTCGCAAATGCATTAACGGATTTGCTTATATGGCTCGTAAAGGGCACTCCAATCGTTGTATTATTAATGATTTTATATTATGTAGTCTTTGGCAGTGTGAATATTAATGGCATTTGGGTAGCTGTGATAGCTTTCAGCATGACATTCGGCTCGTCATTCTTCATAATGCTTCGATTTGGAACGGGAGCGGTCGATAAAGGCCAGACTGAAGCAGCTTATGCACTGGGTTTCACGGACTGGCAGACGTTTTTCACCGTGATACTTCCACAGGCGGCCCTGCACTTCATTACGACATATAAAGTCGAAGTCACGAACCTGATAAAATCAACATCAATCGTAGGCTACATTGCTGTTCAGGACTTGACAAAGATGGGCGATATTGTCAGGAGCAGGACTTACGAGGCATTTTTCCCGTTACTTGCTGTAGCTGCTATATACTTTATTCTCGCTGGAATATTAAATATCATAGTGAGAATAATTCAGAACAGAATAACCCCTTCAAAGAGAAAAAAGGAAAATATACTGAATGGGATTAAATTAACAGGAGGCGAAAATCATGATCAGGCTTGAGCATGTGAGAAAAGTTTATCAGAATGCTGTCCCGCTGGCTGATGTTAATGCCCTTGTCAACGAGGGTGATGTAATCTCAGTGATAGGGCCTTCAGGAACAGGAAAGAGCACCCTGTTACGCTGCATAAATCTTCTGGAACGTCCTGACGGCGGTAAAATATTCTTCAGGGACGAGGAAATCACTGCGCCTAAATGCAATATTCACAAAGTAAGGCAACGAATGGGAATGGTCTTCCAGTCGTTTAACTTATTCGGAAATTTGACGGTCATAGAGAACATCATGCTTGCTCCTGTAAAACTCAAGGGTGAGACGAGACAATCAGCTTATGACAACGGTATGAAGCTGCTCAAAACTGTAGGTCTGAGCGATAAGTATCTCAATTACCCCGATGAACTGTCAGGAGGCCAGAAACAGAGAATAGCAATCGCACGAACCCTCGCAATGAATCCCGATGTCGTGCTCCTCGATGAACCTACAAGTGCCCTTGACCCTACAATGGTCGGGGAAGTTCAGGCAGTAATCCGGGAACTTGCTAAAACCGGAAAGACCATGATGATCGTAACTCACGAGATGAATTTTGCCAGAGCTATATGCAACCGTGTGTTCTACATGGACGAAGGCGGAATTTATGAAGAAGGCTCACCAGATGAGATATTTGCAGCTCCTAAACGCGAGAAGACAAGGAGATTTATTCGCAGATTAAAAGTTCTTGAATTCACGATAGAGAGCAAAGATTACGATTTCCCAAGTGTGATTTCAGGGATTGACACGTTCTGTCACAAAAACATGATCCAAAGGAAGTTAAGCAATCATATACATCTCGCTTTTGAAGAGTTAATTCAGCAGATCCTTGTGCCGGAGCTTGGCAACCCAAGAATTAATGCAGTCATTGAGTACTCCGAAGACAGCGGCGAGGTCGTCATTGACGTTCACTATAACGGCGAAGTGCGCTCACCTGAGCAATTCGGTAATGATTTATCGTATTCTGTCCTGAAAAATGCAGTGTCTGAACTCGTTCATGAGGCATGTAACTGCAATGATGATTATACGAACAGAGTCAGGATAGTTATTCGCCAGTAAATTATTTCCAGAAATTCAGGATTACCGCGACTGCAACCTGAACGGCCCCCACGAAAAGAGCTATGGCAATTCCGAGTTTTGCCATAGATTTATTTTGTTCGTGCTTCATGTCTTCCTTCATGTCCGTTATGCGGTTGTCAAGATTATTAATAGCGACTGTTAGCGTGTCAGTAACATGTTCGATTTTTTCGTTGAAGAATTTCTCAAGACTGTTAATACGTTTGTCCATGCTGTTCAGACGTTCATTCATAGTATATTCAAAGTGTTTGAGTTTCTCGTCAACCGAATTCTCAAGACTGCTGATACGCTCATTAATACTGAGCAGTTTCTCATCGATTACCCTCTCAAGATTGGTAATGCGTTCGTTAGTGCTTTTATTGAGGTCTTGAGCAATATGTTCAACGTGTTTAAGTTTTTCATTAACCGATTTCTCAAGATTGCTGATGCGGTCATTAGTTCTGTTAATGCGCTCATTCATCAGCTTGAACCCTTGAACAGTGTTTTCACTGAGCAGATTAATAGCCCCGTTAATGTTGGCCATGTTCTTATCGATAATGGCTTCAATGCTTCTTATGCGCATATCGTTAACTTTCTCGTCAGCGTCAAGTCTTGAGTTAATTTTTTGAATGTGAACATCGAAGACCTCACGGGTAATAAAATCACTGGCTGCTATGTTAATCTCAGGCACGAAAATCATTCCTCTCTATTTCTGTGAATATTTCTGTAAATTATGCAGTATTATACTTGCAATTAAATATATAATAAAGCAAAAAAGGTTGTGAAGATTTCTATCATGTCCGAACACTATAATATTACAGGTATGAGCTGTGCAGCATGTTCTGCCAGAGTCGAAAGGGTTGTAAAGAAATTGCCGGGAGTTACGTCATGTGCCGTCAGTCTGCTCACTAACTCCATGACAGTCGAAGGCACTGCAAAAAGCTCTGACATCATAGCAGCTGTCGAGAAAGCGGGCTACGGTGCAGCTCTTAACGTCCCAAAACAGGAAGCTCAGGCCAATTCACAGGACGAGAACGCATTAGTTGACCGGGAAACCCCTAAACTCAGGCAAAGATTGATTTACTCACTGATATTTCTTGTGGCCTTAATGTATTTCTCAATGGGTCATATGATTAACTTGCCCTTACCTGAATTCTTTGCTGGTAATCATGTAGCTCTGGGTTTGGCGCAGTTATTGCTTGCTGCTATAATCATGATAATTAACCAGAAATTCTTTATTTCAGGCTTCTCTACACTGCTTCACCTTGCCCCTAACATGGACACACT
>JAFSQO010000086.1 GCA_017446645.1 Synergistaceae bacterium
CAATAAGGAGACAGAGTAATGGCAAAAATAAAATTTAACCTGAATTTCGGCGGAGAACACATCAGAACCCTTGATGACCTTCGCGATAATTTCTCAATCGAGGACATTCTCGACGTGTACAATAACGGCCTGTTAGTGAAGTGGCTGGACGTTCGCAATCACAAGAACGAACTCGCAAAAGTCAAGGCCATTCAAGCAACTGACGCTCGCAGTATACTCTCGGAGCTAATCCAGATTTTCGGAGTCACTGATGACGAGTCAGAAATCCAAGAGAGCCTCTCAATTTTTGATTATCTTGAAGGGCGCAAAAAATTCTGGGCTGACATTAAAGCAGGAAAGCTTGATGAAGTTGCACAACAGCAGGGCAAGGAAAGAACTTTGCAGAAATATCACGAAGGTTACAACGCACTTGTTCAGAACATCGTTGACAGACCAGATGACCTTCACTATATTTACGACCAGCTTGATTTAATGATTGAAACTTATCCGGAATTGTTTAAAGCAAACGCTCTTGGCCTCTACCGTTATCTTTATGACAAGGCCCCTCTTGCGGTTCTAGCTTTATTTGGTAACAGCGCAACAAGACCTTATTTTGATGACGATAAAAAGTTGAAAGTTGGTGCTGTTGCTGCATTATTTGGTTCTAACTATTCTGAGACAGATTGGAAACAATATCTTCAATATGTGGATTGTCGTTTCCTAGAAGCTTCTAACAGTGTAAAGAAAGTAAATGGCAAAGGTGACGGATGGCGCGCTATTGAACCTGCTGGTAAAAATTTTCTACTTTTGGCTTGGGATGGGTCATATGCATATACCTACTTTGCAGATGCTGACAGTAAATCTCATGAAATAAAAGGAGATTCTGTTTATTTACTTTCACCTTTACTGCCAATAGTTAATGGCATTTCTGCTAAAAATTTTTATATCTATAATACTCTCTGGTACATGGAGGCCCGCTAATGCGTAAAGAAACCAAAAAACTTTTAGCTTCGTATCTCGACTCGCTCTGCCCGATAATTTATATTCATCACTCGGATTTTGCTGATGTTGACGCAGAATTAACCCGCCTTGCCGAACACGATATGCGCTTCATTGAGTTCAACAACGCACTCGGAGCCTTGAACTTCGAGGACAAACACCCCTTGCAGCAGTGGGGGCTTGCTGAATTCCTTGACGCTGTTATGGACGAGGGTTTTGACGATGACCACGAACTATTAATCATTCTCAAAGACGTTCACGAAAGCATGAGGGACCCTCAAGTTGTGGCATTGCTCAGGCGGATCGCTGAGATGACTCTCGAACGGGACGATTACCGCGCCAAAGTCATAATCGTAGCTTCAAAGGTTGAAATTCCCCGCGAACTCGAAAATTTCATAACTCTAATGGACGTTCCTTTGCCCGATGATGAGGAAATAAGGGATTGTGTGAAAGTTTTTGCTGAAGAAGTTTCACTCGAACTCAACGATGACGCAATGGAGGAGCTTGTCTTTTCCCTTAAGGGTTTAAGCGCGTTCCAGATTCGTCAGGTCTTATCGCTTGCCTATCAGGACAACGGGACACTCGACGCTTCCGACAGAAAATTTATTCTCAGCGAGAAGGAGCAGATCATCAAGAAGTCCGGTATACTTGAGATGATGAACTTCAAAGAAACGATTGATGACATAGGCGGTCTCGAAAAGTTAAAGGAATGGCTCACAAGAAAGGCGAAAATTTTTGCTTCACTGGACAGGGCGATAAAGTTCGGCGTTGATATCCCCAGCGGTATCTTAATTCTCGGAATGCCGGGCTGCGGTAAGAGTCTCGCTGCGAAGGCTACTGCAACACTCTTCAAG
>JAFSQO010000087.1 GCA_017446645.1 Synergistaceae bacterium
ATGCCGAGTGTGTCGTATTTCTGACGCTTCTCAGGGTCTTTCAGGACTTCATAGGCTTCGTTTATCTCTTTGTATTTCTCTTCGGAGCCTGGTTCTTTATTCACGTCAGGGTGATACTGTTTTGCGAGCTTTCTGTATGCCTTGCGGATGTCTTCAGGCTTTGCATCTCGTGATACACCAAGAATTTTATAGTAATCTTTGTATTGCATTTATACTTTTCACTCCCTGTTAATTTTATCTTGACTAAGTTTAACCATTGAGATTTTAACAGGGAGTCTAGCACATGAAGAGTTATTAGGCAAATAGGGACAAACTCAGCCTGTCATTTTTTACCGCGTGAAAATCTGCGCTTTGTCGTATCCCATGCTCCCCAGATAAAGCACCAGAACATTAAGACGGACATGATGAACACGAAGATTGCAAGGCTCCAGATTGTTGCTGCCCTGAACGAGTTGCCCTGAAGCCTCAAAGCACGCTCCATGTTCAATAAAGCTCCCAGAATTACAAAGACAAGAATTACGATAGAGAACGTAAGCCATGAGACTCCCAACAGCAAAGCCGAGAATGCAAGACCGGTGATTACTGCGTATATAACGAGAAGAGTTATTGCAGTGTGAAACTTCATGCGCCAAATACCCGGCCTGATAATGAAGGCAGAAATCCCAGCTACAGCAAGAATTACGAGCCATAACACAAGAGTCGTCCCGCCGCCGAGTGAATCAGCAAAGAACTCTAAGAGGACATCAGCGTTGAACCATGCAGAGAAAATCATTAAGGCAAGAGAGCCTGCCATGACCAGAAAAAAATCACGCAGTCTCTCTTTGTCTCGTTCAGTGAAGTTCATGACTGACTACATCATGCTGCGATACAATGCTTTAATCTCCTCGACGTTCGTATCTCTGGGATTGCCGGGACAGCACGCATCAGCAAAGGCACTATCAGACAAGAACTGAATGTCTTCCTCTTTGAGAATTCCCTTAAGGTCCGCGGGGATTCCTACATCTGCCGAGAGCTTTTTCACTGCTGCAATAGTTGCTTTAGCTGCGTCATCATCGCTCATTGAGTCAATGCCTTCGACTCCCATTGCCTTACCGACTGCACGATAGCGTTTGCCTGCTGCCGGAGCATTATATTCAAGACCATAGGGCAAGATTATCGCACATGCTACACCATGAGGGGTATCATAGAGTGCGCTTAGACCATGAGCCATGCTGTGGACTATGCCCAAGCCTACGTTGGAGAAGCCCATACCTGCGATATACTGACCTAAAGCCATTCCCTCGCGGCCCTCTGGAGTACCTGCAACAGCACCTCTTAAGCTCTGGCTGATTAACCTGATTGCCTCAAGATGGAACATGTCAGAGATTGCACAGGCTCCCTTAGTGATATAGCCTTCGATTGCGTGGGTGAGTGCGTCCATTCCGGTTGAAGCTGTGAGTCCCTTTGGCATTGAGGACATCATATCAGGGTCGACTACTGCCACTTCAGGAATATCGTTAGTGTCAACGCAGACGAATTTGCGCTTCTTCTCTACGTCCGTGATTACGTAATTAATCGTAACTTCTGCTGCTGTACCTGCTGTCGTAGGAACTGCTATGGTGAAGACTGCATGTGATTTAGTGGGTGCAACTCCCTCAAGGCTTCTTACGTCAGAGAATTCAGGGTTGTTGATGATGATCCCGACTGCCTTAGCCGTGTCCATTGCAGAACCTCCGCCGATTGCCACGATTGAGTCTGCCTCTGCCTTCTTGAATGCTGCTACGCCGTTCTGGACGTTCTCAATTGTAGGGTTAGGCTTGATGTCGCTATGAATTGCGCCAATTAGATTAGTAGTGTATAATTCGCTTTGTTGAATAACTGGAATATCTTGTTAGAATTCCGACAACAAAAGCAATAAATCAATATTAGAGTACCTGTGGGACGCAGGGAATTAACGCCTTTGGAGAGAATGTAAGACGCTGGCAGAATATCGCGGCGCAGTCTCGATGA
>JAFSQO010000088.1 GCA_017446645.1 Synergistaceae bacterium
AAGGGTCAGCAAGTTACTCAAGGCCCGCAAAATTCCTCATCATGTTCTGAATGCAAAATATCACGAAAAGGAAGCCTATATAGTCGCTCAGGCAGGCCGGGAGAAGGCAGTTACAGTCGCTACTAACATGGCAGGACGAGGCACTGATATAATGCTGGGGGGCAACCCTGAATTCTTGGCCCGCGAAAAGGTCAGCAAGTCAGATAATCCTGAAGATACGAGTCTTTACGAGAAATATTTGCAGGAGTTCTCAGAAAAGTGCAAAGCCGAACATGACAGAGTCGTAGAATTAGGAGGACTCGCAATAGTCGGCACAGAAAGACACGAGTCAAGGCGCATAGACAACCAGTTAAGGGGACGTTCAGGCCGTCAGGGAGATCCGGGGGCTTCGAGATTCTACTTGTCCCTTGAGGATAATTTACTCCGGCTGTTCGGTTCTGACAGGATTCAGCCGCTAATGGGAAAACTCGGCATGAAGGACGGAGAAGCAATAGAGTCATCAATGCTCACGAAAATAATCGAGAACTCGCAAAAGAAAGTCGAAGAATTACACTTTGATATCCGCAAGCAGTTACTCGCCTATGACAACGTCATGAACCAGCAAAGAGAGGCAGTCTACGCTGAACGTGAAGATTTGCTGTCAACGCCTGACGAAGAAATGCCAGAATATGGCTGGGACATCATGAAGGGGGTAATCGATGGCATTCTCGATAAGTATTTCCCAGAAGACTCTGACTCTGAACCCGATAGAGCAGCGAGCAGGTTAAGAGCTACGTTCGGTCCCGGCTCTGAAGGCAAGATCGCAAGCGTTGATACACGTTTGGACATGGAAGGCATGAAGGAAGAACTTTATGCTATCATTAAAGCCAAATATGACTCAAAGATTGCAGAACTCAGAGACGTAGACGAGTCGGCACCTCCGTCGATAATAAGGGGGACGATCCTGTATATTCTCGACGGCGACTGGAGAGAGCACTTAACTGCAATGGACGAGTTAAGGCGCGGCATTGGTTTGCGTGCTATAGGCCAGAAGGATCCCCTGATTGAGTACCAGTTCGAGTCATATAATTTATTTCAGGAAATGATGGAGCATGTGAAATCTTCGTTCTGTGACAGGATTTTGCGCTCAAGAGTCGTAACTCCCAGGGCAGAGAAGACTCTAGCGATTAACTTCAGCAAGCCTGAATTCTCGTTAAGTGCAAGTTCGTCAGGTCAACAGTCATCGCAAACTCCGCAGCAGCAGCCTGCACTGAAGAAAATGCCTAAAGTAGGACGCAATGATCCATGCCCCTGCGGTTCAGGCAAGAAATATAAATACTGTCATGGAAGGGGATTATGATCCAGTGAGAAAATTTTTTGCCGCACTATTATTGATTATGTGCTTGAGTCTCCCCTCATTTGCTGCGACTCCTGCACCTGAGTATAATTTATCGAGAATGAGGCTGATGAATCCGGACTTCACGACTTATCCTGAAGCTCAGGGAATAATCTGGCTGAAGCGTGTCAGTGTCTCTCGTTCAGAACACGGCGGAATGCAGACGACAAGACTCTATGTTATACGAGGCAGAAGGGGACTCGGCGGTCGTTGGCTCAACTGGAACATTCAGACCCCTTCAGACGGTCATGCAGAGGTCCTTGAGGCAAGTATCTATGACGCTGTGAACGGCGCACAAATCGGCAGCGTCTTACCTGTTGAGGACTCTGAAGCAGGCATAATTCGCGTGAATTTTTCCGGAGTTCCCAATGACTTTATTATCGCCCTATCATGGCGCGAAGAGTTACCCGAACAGCTTTCTATCGAGGGTCTTTGCTTTTCTCAAGAAGAGCTGAGGGTCTGGGAGTCAGTCCTGCAGGTTATGTCGCCTCAGAAATTGATGTACAAGACCTTCCCGGAACGTGAACCCCCTGAAGTCGAGGAGCTTGGAAGCGATACATCTTACACCTGGCGAAAGATTAATCTGGAACCTTATAACCCGTCAAGTGATCTCGCAAGGAGTCAAAGGACTGGTGTGTCATTCAGCACCAGAGAAGGCGACTCAGGTCTCACAGGAATGATAAAAAGTGCAGAATTTACCGGTACAATTCCCGAACCTGCCCAGACCAGAAAAGCTAATGCCCTGGGTATGATTGAGTGGTTGAGCAAACAGCCGGAAATCACTCTTGCAGATGGTTCAGCGAGAAAAATTCCTTCATCAGGAGAATGGACAAGGCGCGAAAAGATTTTGCTTGCAAAGTCATGGCTGACATCACGGAAACTCAACGCAAATATAGTCTGGCAGCTTCCATTTGAGCCTGATATAAGCACACCTTTTTGTCTTGCATTGTTTAGCGAGCCTGTTCTGGAACTCGTAGAGAATAAGGGCAAGAATATAACTTTTCACGACATGATTGACCCTAAATTACTCGCAGGAGCAAGAATCTACGGCTTCGACAACGGCAGGATAACTTCAAGGCGAATTCCGGCATCGAAATCAGCTGATAACAGACTCTCGGCAATAATGAATCTCAATCTTGACGACAACGGCATGTTAAGCGGCAACATCAGATTAATTCTTCGTGGAGCTTGGCCTGCTTTGCTGCTTGGCAATAACGCAAAACCTTCGGACGGAACTGTACGGGGCGCACTGCTTTCGCTTTTTCCCGGA
>JAFSQO010000089.1 GCA_017446645.1 Synergistaceae bacterium
ATAATCCTGTTATCCGGAGGTTCAGGCAAAAGACTCTGGTCCCTGAGCAACGACATACGAAGCAAGCAGTTCATTAAACTCTTCAAGAAGCCCGTGCATTCTATCCCAATGGGTACGGAATACACCGGCGATTATGAGTCAATGCTGCAGAGAGTCTATCGTCAGGTTAAGACAATAGCACCTGATTCTGTCGTTACTATTGCTACGTCAAAGTCACAGGTCCCTGCGATCCATAATCAGCTTGGCCTTGATGTCGGCATTTCAGTAGAACCATGCAGGAGGGACACGTTCGCAGCGATTGCCCTTGCTAGTGCATATCTTCATGACGTTAAAGGAGTCCCTGAAGATGAGGCCGTCGCAGTCTGTCCCGTTGACCCTTACGTAGGCGAAAATTATTTCAGGACCGTTCAGGAAATGTGCAGGACAGCGCAAAATGGTTCAAAAAATATAATTCTTATGGGTATCTCACCGACTTATCCCAGCGAAAAATACGGGTATATAAAACCTGATTCACAAGGCGGCTATTCATTCACGGAAAAACCAAACGCTGAGAAGGCAGCCGAATATATTTCCGAAGGCGCAATGTGGAACGGCGGAGTCTTTGCCTACAAGTTGCGCTACGTCCTCGAAAAGAGCAGGGAGCTTCTTGGAACTGACGACTACGAAGCACTCTTTAATAATTATGCAGGACTCAGGAAAATCTCGTTTGACTATGCAGTTGTCGAACAGGAGACCAGCCTCGAAGTTATTCGCTACTCCGGAACATGGAAGGACTTAGGAACATGGAACACCTTGACCGAAACAATGGAAGAAGCCGCTGTTGGAGACGTGAGACTCAACGAAACATGCTCAAACGTTCATGCTATTAACGAGCTTGGCCTGCCGATTTTGTTAATGGGTCTGAAGAACGTTGTTGTCAGTGCCTCACCTGAAGGTATTCTCGTGTCTGACAAGGAGCAGAGTTCATACATCAAGCCCTTTGTTGACGAGATTAACCAGCCCGTAATGTTTGCAGAAAAAAGCTGGGGGTCGTATAGGGTTCTGGAAGTCGAAGAGAAGAGTTTGACCATAAAAGTTACTCTGAATCCCAATAACAAGATGAACTATCACAGCCACGAACATCGCGATGAAGTTTGGACAGTTATTAGCGGTGACGGCAATACAATCGTTGACGGAATGAAGCAGCCTGTGAAAGTCGGCGACGTTATTACTATAGAAGCAGGCTGTAAACACACAGTAATAGCAGGCGAGTCGGGCCTCCAGTTAATAGAAATTCAGCTTGGGGACTCTATCAGCGTCAATGACAAGAAGAAATACGAGATGCCCTTATGAAGCATTTTCCGTTCTTGTTAAAACCTGCCGTCAAAGATTACTTATGGGGAGGCAGTCGGCTTAACGATGAGTTTAATCTGAATATCCCTGTCTCTCCATTTGCTGAAGCCTGGGTATGTTCGACTCACTTAGATGGCTGCTCTTACGTTCCTGATTACAATTGCTCTTTGCCTGAAATCCTGGCCAAGTACCCTGAATATCTCGGCACTCATGTCTTGCAGCTTACTGGAGGGAAACCTGAGCTTCCGATTTTGATTAAGTTAATTGATGCAAGAAGCGACTTGTCCGTCCAAGTTCACCCTGATGATGAGTATGCTGGTAAATTTGAAGGACAATGGGGCAAGACTGAAATGTGGTATGTTGTCGGAGCAAAGCCTGACTCGCGCCTGGTCTACGGCTTTAATCAGGACGTAAATAAAAGCACTGTCATAAAGGCAATCAATGACAAAGAAATTAATACGCTGCTCAACTACGTGCCTGTTCACAAAGATGATGTATTTTATATCGAGTCCGGAACAGTCCACGCAATCGGCGCAGGGTGTTTAATCGCAGAGATTCAACAGAGTTCCAACATAACATACAGGCTCTATGATTATGACAGAGTAGACAAGCAGGGCAATCATCGCGAGCTTCATGTTAAGAAAGCATTGGACGTTGCAAAGATGACTTCATCAATCACTCCCCGCCAGCCAATGAGAGTCTTGAAATATGAATCAGGCTGCGCTTCTGAATTACTGGCACGCTGCAAATACTTTCAGGTTGAGAGAATGCTCCTTAACACAGAAAATAGAATCCTCACAGAATTTAGTACAGGCACTAACAGCTTTCATGCTTTGCTGTGCGTTGACGGCTGCGGTGTGTTATTCGGTGACGGCTTCATGATTAATTTCTTTAAGGGCGATTGCGTCTTCGTTCCCTCTGAGAGCATAAACCTGAAGCTTCACGGGAGGGCGCAGTTCCTGAATATAAGCTGCTGAGATACCCTCCCATGTCTCACACTATGCAAGCTGCCATGTTCCGTCAATGGCATTCGGTCCTGTCCTCTGAATTACGCAATAGGGCGAGTCGTTCATTGGGCCTTCAAGCATAAATGTCAACGCTGCCGGGTTAGTTCCTCCTGGTGCTGCTATCCAGTCTCCATTGTAGATTCTGATTGCAAGTTCGAGATTTTTCTTGCCCAAATTCAAAATCTCAAGGGGAACTCGCGATCTCAAGCATACATGACCTTCAAGTTCAGGAATTTCGTCAGGACTCTTGACCTGGTCGCTGTGATATGTCCAGTATATTACGCTGCCTGCCTGATCCTTCATGCAGTAGCCGACACATAGTGCTTTGTGAGGCTTCTTGACAACGCCTTCTATTTCGACAAATAATTCATCGTGCCGTCTGCGTTCTCCGTGATTCTTTTTGCCGTCAGAAGTGTAAATGCCAAATCTCAAAGGCTTAAAGTATTCGCTCTCGTATTTATCGCCGGGATTGAGCCATTCCGACACGTACTCTTCAGGTTTAGCGAGGCTCATGTATCTGTTAGCACCGTCAACAACGTCATTTGTGTCGAAAACCATCTGGCCGTGTTCAAGACATATTACTCTATTGCAGAGCTGCAAGACTGCCCCCATATTGTGGCTGACGAATAAAATCGTGCGTCCTTCTTTGTGGCTTATCTCGTCCATCTTGCCCATGCATTTTTTCTGGAACTCAAGATCACCGACTGCGAGAACTTCATCGACAATTAATATTTCTGAAGTCAAGTGAGCTGCTATTGCAAACGCAAGCCTTACAGACATTCCGCTTGAATATCTTTTTATCGGCATGTCTATAAATTTTTCGACTCCTGAGAACTCGACAATGTCATCAAAATTTTTCTTGATTTCCCATGAGCGCATTCCCAAAATTGCAGCGTTGAGATAAATATTCTCACGTCCCGTTAATTCAGGGTGAAAGCCAGTGCCGACTTCAAGGAGACTTGCGACTCTGCCTTTAAGTGAAATTCTGCCCTCTGTAGGGGCTGTTATCCTGCTGAGGATTTTCAGGAGGGTTGATTTACCTGCTCCGTTGTGTCCGACTATTGCAACACGTTCGCCCTGTTCGACTCCGAATGATAAATTTTTTAATGCCCAGAACTCTTCGATATTGCGGGGCTTTGAGCGTTCTATAAACGGGTGGCGGATTCTCCTGCCGATCCTTGAGAACCATTCACCGAGTGCATCATAAAGCCTTCTGTTGATTTGATGACGGATTAAATATTTCTTGCCAAGTCCTTCGATTCTTATTGCCTGCATGTCTATCACCACCTAAATATAATCAGCAAAGGATCTCTCAAATTTACGGAAAAATTTCTGTCCGTAAATAAATATTATCGTCGAAGCAGCTATCGAGATAATAAACCCCGGAAGATACAACGAGACAGAAGTACCCTGAATGCACCATCTAAAGCCATCAATAACGCCGACCATTGGATTCAAGCTATAGAGCAAACGCCACTTATCCGGAATTACTGAACTGGAGAAGCCAACAGGTGAGACATAAAGCCCAAACTGAACGATAAAGGGCACTATATACTGGAAATCTCTGTATC
>JAFSQO010000090.1 GCA_017446645.1 Synergistaceae bacterium
GCGCGATTGCTTTAACGACATAGAAGTCGCCGGAATGATTAACGATACCTGTATACCCGTCAAAGTCGACAGGGAAGAACGCCCGGACCTCGATGACTTGTACATGGAAGTCTGCAGGATTCAAAACGGAAGTGCAGGGTGGCCGCTGAATATATTCATGACCCCAGAGGGTAAACCTTTCTTTTGCACTACATGGCTGCCAAAGAGGACACGGGGCCAAATGCCCGGAATGACTGAGATATTGCCGCGAATCAAATGGCTCTGGCTAATGCAGCGTGAGGACGTTGAACGCTCTGCAAATGACTTATATGACTTAGTGAAGGAGAAATTCAGTATATTATCCGGCAGCAAATATATTTCATCAGGGAGAATTCGCAAGTTCACGGCTTTTGAGGCCCTTGAGTTAATGCGCAAAGTCTTTGATTTACGCTGGGGAGGTTTCGGGGCAGCTCCCAAATTTCCGGAGGCCAATAAATTACTGTTCCTGTTGTCTCAGGCTCAAGAAGAGTCAGGGGCTTCAAAGCGCGATAAGTCAGATGCATTGACCATGACAGATATAACGTTAAGGCGAATGTGGCGCGGAGGCATTCATGACCATTTAGGCGGCGGCTTCTCACGTTATGCAGTCGATGAACGCTGGCTTGTTCCTCACTTTGAGAAATTATTATGCGACCAGGCTATGATTTTGCTTGTTGCTGCTCTTTCGCAGGAATTGAATCAAAGCTCGTTTAATAGATTAATTGCTGAAGATATAATTTTCTGCGTCACTAAAGATTTTTGCGACAACGGCTCTTACTCACAGGGCTTCAGGTCCGCAATCGATGCTGATACACCGGAAGGCGAGGGGCGTTATTATTTATGGACGGAAAACGAGATAAAATCTATCTTGCCCGAAGGTGATTCAGGACTGTTTTGTGCAGCCTATGCAGTATTACCAAGCGGCAATTTCGGCTCAGAGCTTGCAGGTTCTCAAATGGGCTGGAATATCCTTTACGAGGCTTCAACTGTAACGGAACTAGCAAAACGTTATGGCATTAAAGGCGTTGAAGTCGGCAGGAGGCTTTACGAGTGCAGAAAGATTTTGCTTGAGGCTCGCGACAAACGAAGTAAATTACTCAGCGACAATAAAATCCTCATGAACTGGAACGGCCTCATAATCGGAGCACTTGCAAGAGCTTCTGCAGCATTTGAGCAGCCCGAATGGAAGGACATCGCAGAACGTGCAGCGTTATTCCTGATTAAGTCTTTACCTGATAAGAGCGGTAACTGGCGGAGACGCTGGATTTCAGGCAAGGCAGAAATTAATGCAGTCGCCGAAGACTACGCTTATTTTTTATGGGGAATAATAGAACTCTACAAAGCCTCGAAAAAGTTCGGAGCAGGAGAGAAGCAGTTAAACGACTGGGTGAAAACTGCACAGACTTTAGCCGATATAATGATTCAGAAATTTTTTGACGAAAAGGGAGGAGGCTTATTCATGAACACCGGCGATGACGATAACGTTTTTATCAGAATGAAGACGGCTGAAGATATGAATTCCCTTCCCTCGGCAAACGCAATGGCTGTTATGGCACTGGGCGAACTTGCATTTATTCTCGAAGACAAAAAATATTCAGATTATGCGCGTAAAATTATCGAGTGCTTTTCCCATGAAGCTAACGAGAATCCTCTGAATTATATTTCACTGGTCAATGCCGGTCTCATGTGGAAGCCGTTTAAGCCAAAGAAGAAGCCGGAACCTGAACCCAAGCGCGTCCTGACTGATGAAGAGCTGAATCAGGAAGAACCAATGAATCCTGACGGGCATGAGGCAGAGTCAGACTCAGAGTCAGAGAGAAGAAGTGCAAGGGCCTCAAGACGTGCAGCACGTTCGGAAAGGGCAGGAACAGGTGCAGCAAGTTCAAGTTCAAGCTCAGAAAGGCGAAGATCGGGAGCACACAGAAGAGCAAGTTCCCGTTAGCAGGTAATACATAAAATTTTTTAGGAGGTTATAAACTTGAAATTTATCAGGAGAACTGCCGGAGTATTAATTATTCTTGCAGCAATTTTTGCTTTCTCGTCTCATGAAAAGGCACACGCAGCTACAGGTTACCGATTTGATGACCTCGCAGGCCCAAGCGGTATAAGCTATCAATGGGTGGTTCTTAACGGACTCACTAACGGCTCAAATACCTTCGGGGCAACTCACGTAGTCTCTATTGAAGTCTCAGCTGATTTCGTAGAGTCCAGCCAGGAAGAGGGCATTTACGTCCTCAACGGCACACCAGATGACTCAGAAGTAGTTGACAGAGAAGCAAGCGTCCTGTATCTCGTAGTAGGAGAGGGCAACGGGGATTTTTCGTTCAGTTTCCGTTCACCTACTAACATTAACGAGGCCATGGCAGAAGCTGTTACTAACAATATACGTCTGGGAAGCGATACAGCAGCATCGAATGCACGCTATTATGCTGAGAAGACAGCTTCCGGCTCACATGTTGACGAGTATGGCTACAGCTGGCTTGATTACAGTTTTTCACTTGCACCATTACAGGGCAGCAGGACTACGACTTACGACACTGTGAGACAGTATTTTGAGTTCAACCAGAACCCTTCAGATACGTCATCGCAGACCAAGCACCTGCCAGTTATAATTGCGAATGTCGACACAGAAACGGCCCTTGAAGAGAAGCTAGAGCTTAGAATGGCACTCCGGGACTCCAGCACCAACGGCAATATCGTGGCTTACAAGCGCGACACCTGGAACGCCACTAACAGCAAGAATACAGAGAGCGACCAGTGGATTCTCGTTCCTGTTGAAGATATTAATGACAGGCACGCAAATTATTATCTGACTACGGAGCTTGCAAATCACACTTCATACAGGTATGCAGCCCAAGATCAGAATAACGACTGGATTTTCCCTACTTACTGGAAATTTGACCTGCCCCGCTATATAGGCACTAATAACGTAACCCGACACTTTTATCTTGACGAGATGAGTCACGCAGCCCCCGGTCTTGTCAGCGTTTACTCAAGACGCAAGTATGACATGGGCGAGGAGAACAAGCGTCCGTTCGGGATTGGCCTTTATCCCGTTGACGAAACCAGCGAGGGAATCTGGAGTCTTACACTCAATCACGATAAAGTCCTGTTCTGCAATCAGGTCGGCAGCAAGTATGAATACGGCACTGACAGCACATATAACCAAATCGAGATTACAGCGTTTGAACCTCACCCGGCGAGTCAGACTTTCTACGAAGATGTTGAATACGTAACAGGTTCGCTCAAGGACGTTCAGCCTTCCAAGACCTTCACAACGAGTTCAATCTCACGCAGCAGTCCTACAAGTGAAGCACTGGAGTACTTTACGATAAATCATGCTATCCCCGGCAGTCTCAGGTCAGACACAGTTGAGGGAATGCTGCCCCTTCACATTACGATTAACATTCCTGTAACCAGAATTCAGAATTACACCTGGTGGAACAACATGGTCGACGAGTGGCGCAGCAGCGGTTACATCAACGATATTTTTGCGGAGAATTTAGCGATTTACGCAATGGCTGACGACAAAAACATCTGGA